>NZ_JASHIV010000005.1:0-256121 GCF_030733525.1 Bacillus sp. MMSF_3328
TTACTAATAACATTAAATTAATATTTTTTAATTTGAATACAGCCAATAAAGAATGGTTCCTGCCCCCACACTTTAAAGCTTTACTAAACATGGGGTCAGGACCTATTTTTCATTCCGCAAATGGTGGCTCTTTTCTCCGCAATGACTGGCTCAAAACTCCGCATAAGTGGCTCATTTCAACTGCAATAATCACGACAGCAATCAGTTTATCCTGTTTTTCCAAGATGGATTATAGCATTTAAACCTCAAATTTTTATAAAAATACAAAATCAAATTTAATCACCAATACCTTCTATCTGCAAAATAAAAAGCACCCATGAAATGAATGCCAAATTACTTATTATTGATTTATGTTATATATTTGTTTTCTTAAATCCGCGCCATGTGACTCAAGCTCTGAATCATTTCTTGCTATTCGAGGATAATAATTAGTCATTAATTCGTGAATGATGTAATCCGTTTCGTAATCGTTTTCCGAAGCAAAATCTATAAATTCCCAAACATCATCTGCATCCCAACTTGTACTTCGTAAAACTCTTAACACCTCAGGGTTAATCTTTGCAGCATCTACAAAAAGCCTTTTGGAAACTTCAGATAAGTTCTTTGCATCATAATATACTTTATCAAGTTTATCGCTAATGTTATTACTGTTCAGAGACTTGATTGATGTTTGTAAAGTCATGTTACGATGCAATAATTCATTGAATGTTAAATTATACAGATTGTTTTTTTCATCTAACCTATCTAATTGTTGTTGTTTAAGAGTTAAACTAACACCCTGCAAAGTTAAAAAACCAGAGATTGTCCCACCAACTATTGCTCCAACAAAGCCAATAATAGCAATAAAAATGCTCGATTCTATTTTGAAAAAGGACTTCAACAGTAATAAAAACAATGTTATATAAATTATTAATAGTAAACTTGTAGCTATATACCCTTTTGTAACCTCATTTATCTTCACCTAGACCACCTGACTTTACATTATTGCTGAGAGAATGGTGCCTGACCCCTCACACTTTAAAGCTTTAATAAATGTGAGGTCAAGTCAAGCACCTATTTTTTGATGAAACACCTCACTCTATGGAATTTCTCTTTCAAACTGAGTCCAACCATTTATAAACATCTGCGATTTAAATCACTCCTATATGTTTGTTCATCTCTTAGATAGAATTGAACATGGGTGAGTAGATAATCGCAGTCATTGATATAGACCAAATTTGACATAATATACGCCACCAGATAACAAAAGGATGGAGATTAGGAGGACCTCTTTTGAAGAGTTTCTAATAATTCAAAGGTGATTTGCCTAATACTGGCTAGTTCTATACCAGTAATAGACTTTTGTGAACCATCAATATTTTCATGAAACAGATTCATTGAATTCCCTCGAGAAAGGTCCGAATAAGAGCCATTCAGTTTTTTATCGACATGTGCTCCTCCATCTTTATTAGATACACTTAAAACTAAATCTTTTCTAGAAAATTTATTACGGCCATCGTCCAAGACTATCATCTCGCTCCACCAAGTACTAAAAGTAACCCATGGTCTTTGCTTTCTCTTTTCACTAAGATTATTTAAAGGTGGGTAGTACTCAGTTCTACCCCCTCCTTCTGTAGTTGTTCTTATACCAGTTAAACCAAATTTACTTTCAGGGATAGCAGTATTAAAATAATATAACTTTTGCTTTACTTTTAAATGAGTTAGCAAAGAAGTGGAACTAGTTGTATCGTGTAATAGTGTTCTAATGACAACTGCCAACCTTTTTGCTTCGATAAAGATGCCCTTATCGAAATTTTCAGAAGAAATTTGTAAAAAATAGATTTGTTCATTTAAGTGTTCAAGAAAATCCTGCTCTGTTAACTTCAAAAACCCGCCCCCTTTAATATAGGTATTTAGCATAAATTATTAGGATAAGAATTAAGATATTAGATGTTTCTACAGCCTCATGAAACTAGGAAGACTCAACCAGTTTGGCAGTATATAATTACAAAATCTAAGTGCCAGTTAAGCGGATCCGGCTAGGTACACTAAATCATTCTTCTATTAATGAAATATAACCCGGTAAACCTTCGCTTTTTCTCAAGGAAGTATCTGGAACTATTTTCGATCATATATCTACAATTGGCATCAGTGACAAATAGCTACTTTCATAGCTATTAATACCCAATTACCTTTCACAATGGCAGAATGAAATGATAGTTAACGACCTGATATCGTAATTCGGTAGCGCGCTATTAGTCTTGGGGGCAAACCCCACAGAGCAGAGAAAAGAACAGGAAATACCAAACAGTCTCTTTAAAACTGTACGGAAATCACATGTATATTCGGCGGGATCAGCTTGAAATCGCTGACCTGGCATGAAGGTAACGAGCGATTTTAAAGACCGCAAAGAGCTCCAGCTGCCCTTCCGCCCCCCATCCTGATAAAATCTAATCATTTCAATGCCTCTCCCTATACCTTAACCGTTTTATCAAGTTATTCTATTGGGTCCAGTTCAATAAAATAACAAGAGCCATGGGAGCCAAGGGTTTTTAACAGGAGTTTTTAAAGTACAAAACCAATAAAAAGGCAGCCCATTCAATGATTGATTGCCTAATACAGAAACGGATGTTAATATACGCTTTCAGGTACGGGAAGCATTTCCTTTAAATGTTTAAGGGTGTTATCTAATTCAGGTTTGAACTGTTGGCACCATAGATTTAAAAAGGCAGCTCGAACAGCTTCTTCAGAAATAAGACTCAGTTGTATACCTAGTTGTGCAAATAATAAGTGATAATCTCTGGTTGTAGACTTTACACTTTCTATTTTTTGTTTTAGCTCACTCTGTTTTGAGATATCCCATCCAAGGCTATAACATAACATAGCACCTATTTCTGTGAAATTATTTCTTATTTCATTATAAATATATTCTTCAGGGTATAAGCCTGGTAGCCTAAACACTTTATCTTTACCAGATTCAGATTGAGGGGAATCACCATCAATAAAGCAAACAGAAGGCGCCTTACGAGCAGGGTTTTCATTGTTATATTTGTTGAATAGCACAGCATTACCATCTCCACCAATAAAATGTACCTCAACAGATTGTAAATCCACATTATAAAAACGTAACATAGTTTTAACCCATAGCTGTGTAAATTCATCTTCAGTAAATATTATTAATTTTGTTTCCTCTTTATCACGTAATTCCCTTAATGCTGAAATGCTTAATCTACCCTGTGCTAATTTCCCATCCATAGCAGCCCAAATAGCTTCCCCTGGTAAAGGCATAAGAGCATAATCGGAATGTGTAGTAAATATGGATTGAATCTTTTTCCTATTGGCAGCTTCAATAAGATACTCAACAAGTCTTCTAGTAGCAATAGGGTGTAATCCATTTTCTATTTCTTCTATTAAGACAAGAGAATTTTTAGGGGATGCTTCAACTTCCATAATCAGCCTAATAATACTTGATTCACCAGCACCAAAGTGGAACTCTGAGAATTCTGTCCCCACTTCACTAATACCAGTCAATAATGAAACCCGACCTTTGTTATCCACTTGAATATGCTTATAACCCTCCACACTTTTTCCAAGTATTTTTTCAACAGCTTGTAATACTGTTTCTTCAAACTCACTGATTTGGGAAGGGTTAACTGTGAATTTCTTGGTAGCGCACTTTTTTAATTCTGTTCTTTCCACAGCAGGCACAGTTCTAGATACACCCATGATAATTACATTTCTACTAAGAAAACTATCTCTTTTCCACTTAAAGTCTTTAAACGCTGCTGTTCTCCTTATAAAATCACTCTTCGTAGAAACACTCTTATCTACTAAGGAATACTCCATTCTCCAATTTGCCATGCTATTGTCAAATTTGCCACTTTTCGTAAAAAATAGTCCGGGTTTTACTTCTTTGTATGCTAAGGCAGCAGCACCAAGTACTGTAGTCTTACCTCCACCGTTTGGAGCCACTAGTGCAGTTACTGGAAAATCGAATGTGATTTCTTGGGATTGAAATCGTCTAAGGTTGACCAACTTTATCGTGTGTAAATACTTTCCATAATCTTTTTTTTGGACTTTATCAATAAGGGGTTTAATTACACTGTCTCTGATTTCACTTCTAAACACTAGTATATCCTCCGATATAAGTATATTTTTATTATATTATATTTTAAAAAATAATATAAATCGACGATATTATTAGAAAAAATAGAATTTTCAGGTTGCCGTTCATGCCAATTTAGTTAGTAAAAGTTAGAATACTCATGACAAATTCAAAAAGAGTAAAATTACATCCCTAAGTTATTAACTACCTAATGAAATTTAGGAGTCCTCCCCCACACATTAAAGCATAAAACAACACAAAAAACCGCACAGTCTCATCACTGTGCGGCACTAATATGTATATTATGGCGGGACCGCCTGGGAATCGAACCCAGCTGACCTGGCACGCAGGTCACGAGCGGTTTTGAAGACCGTGAGGGACACCAGTACCCCATTCAGCCCCGTGAGTAGCAGTCATCTGCTTTTGTTATTTGGCAATAATGATATTATGACGGATTTTGGGCTGCTTTTCAAGCCTTTAGCTCCAGCTGCCGGTTCCTTTGCCTTTATTCTGGCCCTGATCTTCTTCCGCGATTTTTTTCAGCAGCTTTTTATTATTCTTATTGATTTCAAATTGCACCTTGTAAACACGAAAAAGCTGCACCATGAAGCGGATCCATAGAAAGACGGCCAATGCGGCGAGGACAAAGAAAATGATGGTTTCGACTGCCCCTTCAATAGGGCTGAAAAAGCTCATGAAGAGTCCGTAGGCGATACCTGCTGCAACGAGAAGACCGATGCGCAGAAAAATCTGCAATAATAACCCATCCTTTTGCTTTTGCAGCTTTTCTTTTTCCTGCTGAAGACGGCCTATGCTTTCCAATCAGTTCCCCTCCCCTTTTTCCTTATTGTACCATCAAACAAGTTTAAATGGCTTGGCCGTTTCCCTTATGTTCCACTTTTTATGCAGGATTCGGCTTGTCTCCTTCCCTTCATATGCTTATAATAATAGTAAATAAGTTATTGTAATGTAGGTGAGTAGAATGACAACAGAGCTTACTGGCTGGTTTTTGGTGTTTATTTTGTTTTGGGTGGTTGTGCTGGTATCACTGTTTGCGATCGGCGGCTTTTTTATGTTCCGGAAGTTTTTGAAGCGGATGCCGAAAGAGGATGGGAAGTCGATTCTTGATTGGGAAGAGCATTATGTGAATCAGACGCGTAGCCTTTGGGCTAAGGATCAGAAGGTGCTCTTGGAGGATTTGGTGAGTCCGGTGCCTGAGCTTTTCCGTGATGTGGCACGGCAGAAGATTGCCGGGAAGATCGGCGAGCTGGCATTGAATGAGAAGGCGAAGCGCATTACGGAGGATCTCATCATTCGCGGCTATATTTTGGCGACTCCCAAGCGTGATCACAAATTCCTGCGCCGCAAACTGACTGAAAGACAAATTGATATGGCTCCTTATGAGCATTTATTCTAGAAACCATTCCGCTGTCCGTGGAGTGGTTTTTTTCTTTTCCATAATAAAAAACACCGAAAGCGAGTTCGATGTTTTCACTGTTTTATACGGTTGTTTTTGTATTCAATGAGGTACCATTGAGCTCATTGTAGATCTTTTTGTAGTTCAGGTACATGGCGATCCGCCAAGGGACGATCATGCCGAAAGCAAGGATCCAGAACATGCCGCTCAGCTGTCCGACGTCAATCGTGGAGCTGAGGATCAGCTTGGCCACAATCCGGACGACAAGAAGGCCGACCAGGATAAAGGCAAAGGCCTTTGATCTTTTTAAGAAAATATCATTATCACGCACTTCAAATGCCGAGGTTTTGATCAACAGGATTGAAAACAGCATGCCGACTCCGGCAGCTTCTAATATCTCAAGCGGTGTGACGCGAAAGTACGGAAAGACGAACATCAGGGCGCCCGTGCTCATGAAAAGCGGCGGCAAGATGATCTTTTTGGCTGAAGCAGGTTTCTTGGCTGCCCGCATCCGGATGAACATGACAAAAACAGCCATGCAGATGGCTCCGATCGAAGAAGCTACAACCATGTTCATAGCATTCATCCTTTGTATGTTTAATATTTACCATTATATTATATCCTAAATTCCTCTGTTTAGAAAATATTTTTCGGGACTTTGGGCATCGGTGCAAAAAGAAAAGCCATTTAAGCAGGCTTAAATGGCTTTGGGTCAGCTGAGGACCCGGTTGACTGCGTCGAGCACGCGGCCTTCATCAAATGGCTTTACAATAAAGTCTTTGGCGCCGGCTTCGATGGCTTCGACCACCATCTTCTGCTGGCCCATCGCTGAGCACATGACTACCTTGGCGTCAGGAAATTCCTGTTTGATTTCCTTCATGGCTTCAAGGCCGCTCATCTCCGGCATGGTGATATCCATGGTTACGAGCTCCGGCTTGAGCTCGCGGTAAAGGTCAATTGCTTCGCGGCCGTTTTCGGCCTCCCCGACGATTTCATGTTCGGCTTTCTTTAATATGTTGGTTAAGGTAATTCTCATGAATTTTGCGTCATCTACAATTAATATTCTTGCCATGCTGGTTCCCCCTCGACACTGCAACAGAAATCAATCTATTAGTATGTATTTTTCTATATTGTCACATGTCAAAAAACAGTTTCAGATAAAAGAGCACATATTTCAATATAACGGAATGTGAGGGAGAATTCAATCCAAAGAATCCGACAAATTTCGCTTTTTCTTCAAATTTCAAGTTGTAATTTATGGAAAAATAAAAGAAAACCCGGCATTTTTGCCGGGCCATCCTTTAGAAACCTTTAAATCCGCCAAACATAGCAGTCATTATAGATATGATCTGAGTCATCCAGTCAAAGAACAGCACAATACCCATGACAATCATCACATAGCCGCCGATCTTCATGATTTTCACGTTATTGCGGCGGATCCATTGCATTTTGCCGATAAAGAACGACAGGACGAAGAATGGAATCGCAAATCCGAGTGAATAGGCAATCATATACACAAGGCCTGAGCCCGGGTTAGAGGCAGCGAGTGCCCAAACGGACATGAGGATCGGTCCTGTGCATGGCGTCCATCCTGCTGCAAATGCAAGGCCGATCAGGACTGAACCCAGGTAGCCGCCAGGTCTGTTTTTGAATTCGAGGCGCCTTTCCTTCATGAGTGCCTCCGGCTTGAAAACGCCGACAACCATCAATCCGAATATGACGATGAAGATGGCACCGATCTGCCTGATCAGATCATTATGATCGCTGAATATTCTTCCGATAAAAGATCCCCCAAAGCCGAGGGCAATGAAAATAATGCAGAACCCGAGCAGGAAGAAAAGGGTATGCAGCATGCTGCGCTTCTGCAGCATCGCGTTTTCTTCTTTCAGCTCGCCCACTGACATGCCGGTTATGTAAGATAAGAATGCGGGATACAATGGCAGGCAGCAGGGAGAAATGAAGCTCAGGAAGCCCGCTCCAAGGGCGATGAATATATTGACATCAGTCATTCAAGACACCTACTTTTCCTTGATTCTTTACCATTTTAACAAAATCTCGCCAAGAAAGATAATGGTCACCCTGTGAACACTTTGTGACCTACTATAATTATATTAAAAACATATAAAGGACATGTTATAATTTTGATAATGTTTTTGTCATATCAGAGAAACTTTCTTTTGAATTTATTACCATTATTCGATATACTGTATGAGTAACTAACATTATTTGTTATAATCTTTCATGTTTTTACATGGTTTTGATTTGGAAACTTACATACAGACAATAATAAAATGGGGCCTCTTTTAAATCCACAGGAAAGGACTATCAGCCGTGGCAGGAAAACAAGAACTACTGTCTTTGATTGAGAATAAGCGGGCTGAACTAATCCAAGTCGCCATGAAGAATGGCCTGCATTCAACTGCTGCGATTAAGTACAGTCAGGAGCTTGACCATCTCTTGAACGAATATAACCGTATTTTTATAAAAAAGGTTCAGACACAATAGAAAAACAGCTTGGAAGCTATATAAGCCCAAGCTGTTTTTATTTTGTCTTTTAAGCGTTGCCGACAGCGTCTTCCACTCTCTCGACTGAACCGTTCTGCAGCAGGTACATTTTATGGTACAAGCCTTTTAATGCCAGCAGTTCCTGGTGGGTGCCCCGTTCCACGATTTCCCCCTGGTGAAGGACAAGGATCAATTCAGCATCCTGGATGGTGGAAAGCCTGTGGGCGATGGCAATGGTTGTGCGCCCCTTCCTCATCTTCTCAAGGGCCGTCTGGATGGCCTCCTCTGTCTCAGTGTCGATATTGGCAGTCGCTTCATCAAGCACAAGGATTTTCGGGTTGGCTGCAATCGTGCGTGCGAAAGCAATCAGCTGCCTCTGACCGCTGGAGAAGGTCGAGCCTCTCTCAACTACCTTGTGATCGTAGCGGTCATCAAGCTTCTCAATGAAGGTATGAGCCTGAACGAAATGGGCAGCTTCCTCTATTTCCTTATCGGTCATCTCTGTATCATGGAGGCGGATATTGTCCTTGACCGTTCCATAAAACAGGAATGGATCCTGGAGGACTAGACCAAGCTTTTCCCTCAGCTCTTCCCTTGGATAAGACTTAATCGACTGCCCGTCAATCAGAATGTCACCTCTTGAGAATTCATAAAACCTCATCATCAGATTGATGATCGAGCTCTTTCCGCTTCCTGTATGGCCAACCAGCGCCACTGTTTCGCCCGGCTTGGCAGTAAAGCTGATGTTTTTCAGCACATCCCGCTTCCCATCATACGAAAAGCTGACATCCTTGAATTCAATCTGTCCGTCCCCGATTGAAAGCTTCTCTTCCTTTTGAGCGGGCGCAAGCTCTTCTTCATCCAGGAGCCTGAAGACCCTGGAGCCGGCAATGATGGCCTGCTGGTACATGGATAACCGCTGCATCATATTGTTGACCGGCTCGAAAAAGCGGTCCAGATAGCTGACAAATGCGAATAAAACTCCGACTTCAATCGGATTGCTGAATGAGGTAATCCCGAAAAAGCCCAGGACAATTACAAGCGCAAGTGTATAGACCAGGTCGATTGCCGGCCTGAGGAGCAGCCCATCAACCTTGATGTTCCTCATTCCTGCGTCATAATGCTTCTGGTTAATGTCTGCAAATTCCTTGCGCAGGCGCTTTTCCTGCCTGAACACCTGGATGATCCCCATTCCCTGGAGCGACTCGCTGAGCTTCGCATTCAGCTGGCTGAGCCTTTCTCTCATATCCTGATAAAAGCGCGAGCTGTATTTGCGGTACATCTGCATGATCATAAAGATGATAGGAAGGATCACCAGACAGAATAATGCCAGCTGGACATTCAGGGCAAACATCGCGATGAATATCCCGATCAGCAGAAAGCCGCTCTGTATGAAGATGACCAGGACGCTGACAAACATATCCTTGATGGCCTCTGTATCATTCGTGACCCGCGAGACAATGCTTCCGGCCGGCGTCTGGTCGAAGTATTTCAGGCCGAGCGACTGCACCTTTGAAAAAACGTCGATCCGCAGCTGCTGAATGATCTTTAGTGCGATCTCCTGGAACTTAAGCAGCTGGAAATAAGAGATCAGGACATTCATGACCTGGATGCCGATATAGCCTGCCCCGAGCAGGAACAAAGGCTCAAATGCCAGATTCCTTGGGGTCAGATAATCGTCAATGAATATTTTAACAAGGATAGGCCCCATGATATCGCCGATCGTTGTCAGCAGCAACAGGCTGAAGGCGAGGATAAGCGTTGCTTTATGCGGCTTTGTATAAGCAAGGAGCCGGTATAGGACGGTCCGCTGTTCTTTCTTATTGATATCCTGCTGGTTATGCTCCATGATTTCTGCCTCCGTGCTCTACAAGTTCTTCAAGCTGCTGGCGGAGATACATGCTCTTATACCAGCCTTCTTCTTCCATCAGCTCGTCGTGTGTGCCTTTTTGCGCTATCCTGCCCTCATCGAGCACAAGGATCAGATTCGCATGCTGAATCGCACTCAAGCGGTGGGCGGTGATGATGGTCGTCTTGCCTGCCCGGTTTTTCCTGAGGCCGTTCAGGATGGCTTCCTCGGTCTTCGCATCAACCGCTGACAGAGAGTCATCCAGGATCAGTACTTCCGGGTCCATCATGAGCGCCCTGGCGATTGAGATCCGCTGCTTCTGCCCGCCAGACAAGGAAACGCCGCGCTCACCGACAACCGTTTCATAACCTTCCGTAAATTGAAGGATATCTTCATGGATATTGGCAAGCTTTGCTGCCTTAAATACTTCCTCCCGCTCAGAGGAAGGGTTTGCAAAGGCGATATTTTCTGCAACCGTGGCTGAAAAAAGGAAATGATCCTGCGGAACATAGCCAATGGCCTCATGCAGCTTTTCGAGCGTATAATCATTGACAGAATGGCTGCCAAAGCGGACATCCCCTTCAAAACCGTCAAATTCCCTGATCAGCAGCTTAAGGAGCGTTGTTTTCCCGGCACCTGTCTTCCCGACGATCCCAAGGGTTTCTCCCCTTTTCAATTGAAATTGGATGTCTTCAAGGACAGGTTTTTCTTCGTTAGGGTAATGAAATTTATTTATATCATAAACAAGATCCCCGCTCGGAACGATTGCAAGTGCCCCTTCCTTGTCAGCCACCTCTGCCTTTTCGGCAAGCAGGCTCATGATCCGGTCATTGGAAGCCCGCCCTCTTTCAACGATATTAAAGAGCCAGCCAAAGGCAAGCATCGGCCAAATCAAGAGTCCGAGATACGTTGTAAACGAAACAAGCTCCCCGATCGTTAATTCCCCTGAAATCACATATCTGGCACCAAAAGCGACAGACAGGAAAAAGGAAACCCCGACGATGATGCTGATTGTTGGATCGAATAGTGAATCTACCTTGGCCACTGAAATATTTTTCTCCACCACATCATGTGATTGCTTGCGGAAATCCTCTATATCTTCTTTCTCCTGGCCAAAGGTCTTGATGACCTTGATGCCTGTGATGCTTTCCTGTGTCTTATCATTTAAAGCAGAAAAAGCCTCCTGTGCCCCATGGAACCGCTTATGGAGGAGCGTCCCATACCAGCTCGTCAAAATCGCCATGAGAGGCATCGGGATCAGGCAGATGAGCGTCAGCTTCCAGCTGATCGTCGCAGCCATGGCGATGATGACAAATCCACCGGTCGCAAGCGAGTCGACAAGGGTCAAAACGCCTGAGCCGGCCGTCTGCTGGACGGCCTGCAGGTCATTTGTCGCATGGGCCATCAGGTCCCCGACCCGCCTTCTTTGGTAAAACGATTGCGGCATCTCTGTAAAATGCCGGTACAGCCTGTTCCTCAGCTGCCTGGACAGCTTGACGGCAGATCCGAAAATCATGATCCGCCAATAATAGCGCAATATGTACATCATGAGTGCGGCTCCGATCAATATCAGGAGCCAGTTGACAAGAAGGCCGCTGGTCAAAGTATCGTTTTTGATATGATCAACCACAATCCCGATGACCTTTGGCGGAATCAGCTGCAGGAATGCTACAAACAGCAGCAGGAAAATCCCTGTCACATACGATTTCTTCTCTTGCTTAAAAAACCACATTAAATCTGCAAATACTTTCATGCTTGCTTCCCCCGGCTCTCGTGTTCCTGAATTTTCCTCAATTATGCTCCAAATAGTTTATCAAATATTTTAAAAATAAGAAAGATTTTTCAAGGGGCGCACTAAAGACATATTCATCATTTATCAAAATCCGTGATATTGGCAGGGACAAGTTGGAGCATACAAGCATTAACTATAGAGATAAAAAGGAAAAGAGGTGTTTAAATGTCTGCTGGTATTCCATCTTTGCCAAGCCTTCCGACAGTCGTAACAGTCTGCTGGTTCCGGAACCCATTAAGTCCTGTATCACTGAGAAGGATTTCCCAGGCGACTGTTCTGGGAAATGATGCAGAAGCCTGCCTTGAGACACTTGAAACAGGAGCCCTTTATGGCCCGGCATCAGAATGCCTTCTGGCTAACGGCTTTCAGCTCGTGACCCTTCTTGATTTCGGCATCTACGGATTTTCCGTTTTCACATCTACGCCAGAAGCATAATAAAAAGAGGACAAGTATCCCTGTCACCCAGGTGCTTGTCCTCTATCAGCTTCCGTTTCCGTCATAAAGACGCACAAAATGCTTCATCAGCTCTTCTTCTGAAATTTGGATCCGGTGCTCCAGGTCTTTCGTCCGCAGGACATATTCCTTAATGCCGATGAATTCGGATTCAGCAATCAGCCAGAATACTGTACCGCGTTTGAATCTGCCGTTAAAGCCAGTTTTCAATCTGTATTTTTTCATGTTATCCTCAGCTTAACATTTACGATTTTTATCTAAAAAGCCGCTTTCTCTGTCATAATCACAGAAAAAGCGGCTTTCTTGTGTACAGTGATGGCCATGTAATAGACTTTATTACAATAGGGAGCCCTATGTAAGCCTTACTTGCCGGACTGCTTATTCATGGCAGACATCATCTGATTAATTTTCTTCTGAGATGGTTTCATACCCATTTGCATCATCATCATTTTAAGCATTTGTTCGTTGATTGGCGGATTTTTCTTTAAGTAGCTCATCATATATTTACGAGCGATGAAAAATCCTAGTGCTACACCGGCGATCAATGCCAGTATACCAACTAGAATAACGTCCCACATTCAAAACTTCCTCCTTCATGTTGTCTATCATACAGTGTACTAAACCAAAGGTTATTATACAATATTTGCACCTGTTTTTCCCCTATTTAAATAAATTTTCTTTCTTTGATCGGCTTCAGCCAGCCAAAGCGCCTGTTCGTCATATCAACCGCCAGATAAGAGGATTCATTTTTCCGGAGGATTTCAAAGAACACCGTTTCTGCATCATAATTCCCATGTGATTCAATCACTAAACATCGGTCATAGATTTCAAGCCGCGCTGAACTGTTTTTTCCGTTTTGGATAACATAGGCCCCCTGATCGGCTGATGCTCCTTTTTTCCTTGAAAGCTGCTGTGTAAGATACTGGTGAAGCCTGAGGGCGGGAATCGGCCTTGTGATAAACTCAATCTGGCGTGACAGGATCGATTTCAGCTCTCCCTTCGAACGGCTGTATTCCTGAAAGAGCTGGTAGAACATCCGCTCTCTGCCGAAATAATGGGAAGCAAATTCGTCTTCTATTAAATAAAGCTGATAGGTTCTCACCAACATCTCCTCCAATATCTTCTATATTGCTTCAAGTATAAGGGAACAGAATCAGTTACTTTGTCTTTCAGCGTCAAAAATAGGCACTAATTTTGTCGAACAGGCTTATTTGCCTATCAATTATATAAAAAATAAAAATATTCAATCAATTATAAGGAAATAAAAAAGAGAGCGTACTCTGACGCTCTCTTTATACCCTTTACAGAAGGGCCTTTAAACGTGCAACCACGTTTTCAACTGTGAAGCCGTACTCTTCGATGATCTTCTCACCTGGTGCAGATGCGCCGAATGTATCGATCGCCAATACTTCGCCTTCATCACCGGCATAACGGTGCCAGCCAAGTGAAGAGCCCATTTCTATGGCAAGGCGCTTCTTGACAGCCTTCGGAATGACGCTTTCTTTATATTCCTTGGACTGTGCTTCAAAGCGGTCCCATGCAGGCATGGAAACAACTGCTGCATCGATGCCTTCTTTCTTCAGGGCTTCCTGCGCTTTTACAGCAAGATGCACTTCAGATCCGGAAGCAAGCAGCAGGGCATCTGCCTGATCTTTGCCAGCCGGTGAGACAACATAAGCCCCTTTAGATACGCCTTCATACGCGTTTTTGTCAGTATCCTGGAGGGTAGGCAGGTTTTGGCGCGTCAGCACAAGAGCTGTCGGCTTATCCTGTGATTCTACCGCCACTTTCCATGCAGCAGAGGTTTCATTGCCATCAGCCGGGCGGATGACAGACAGATTAGGCATCGCACGAAGTGATGCAAGCTGTTCAACCGGCTCGTGTGTAGGGCCGTCCTCACCAACCGCGATGCTGTCATGCGTGAATACATAAGTAACAGGCAGACCCATCAGGGCAGCTAAGCGGATTGCCGGGCGAAGATAGTCAGAGAATACGAAGAATGTTCCTCCGAATACCTTTAAGCCTCCATGAAGGGCCATACCGTTTAGGGCGGCACCCATGGCGAATTCCCTTACGCCGAACCAGATGTTGCGGCCTTCGAATGAAGCAGGGGTAAAGTCGCCCGAGCCTTTGATCATCGTTTTATTTGAACCGGCAAGGTCAGCAGATCCGCCGATAAAGAATGGAAGATTCTGCGCGATTCCGTTCAGTGCTTCTCCTGAAGAGGCGCGGCTTGCCAGGCTTGAACCTGTTTCGTATACAGGGATATCCTTATCCCATCCTTGCGGAAGCTCGCCTTTCATTGCTCCGTCAAGCTGTGCACCGAGCTCAGGGAATTCCTGCTTATAGCTTTCAAGCATAGAGTTCCATTCCTGCTCAGTCTTTTCTCCGCGTTCTGCGATGTGTTTCTTGAAGTGGCTGTACACTTCATCCGGAACATGGAAATCTTCTTCAAAAGTCCACTTGTAAGCTTCCTTCGTCAGCTTCAGCTCATCTGCACCAAGCGGTGCGCCGTGAACATCTGATTTCCCGGATTTGTTAGGTGAGCCGAATCCGATGACCGTTTTTACTTCAATCATAGTCGGATGGTCAAGGTCGCCTCTTGCTTCCTCAAGCGCTTTCGCCACTTCGTGAAGGTCATTACCATCTTCAACACGGATATACTGCCAGCCGTAAGATTTGAACCTTTGCTCCACACTTTCAGAGAAAGAGCGGTCAAGGTCGCCGTCAAGGGAGATATCATTTGAATCATAAAGGACAACGAGCTTGCCAAGCTTCAGGTGGCCTGCCAGCGATGCTGCTTCGGCAGATACACCTTCCATAAGGTCACCGTCGCCGCAAATGCTGTATGTAAAGTGGTCGACTACATTATACTTGTCTTTATTGTAGACGGCTGCCAGGTGGCGCTCAGCCATAGCCATGCCGACTGCCATTGAGATTCCCTGTCCAAGCGGACCAGTTGTCGCGTCAACGCCCTTTGTATGTTTGTATTCAGGGTGTCCGGGAGTCTTGCTTCCCCATTGGCGGAATTCTTTCAGGTCATCGATTGTGAGACCATAGCCTGATAAATGGAGCAGACTGTATAGAAGCATGGAACCATGTCCTGCAGATAAGACAAAACGGTCACGGTTAAACCACTCAGGGTTTGCCGGGTTATGGTTCATGAAACGGCTCCAGAGTGTGTACGCCATAGGAGCTGCCCCCATAGGCATGCCAGGGTGGCCGGAATTTGCTTTTTCAATAGCATCGATAGATAGAGTTCTGATCGAGCTTATGGACAAATCATCGATAGATTCAAACATATACTACATCCTCTCTTTAAAAAAATCCTGCTCAATTAATTTTATAGCGGCTCTTTATTTTACACAACTGAGAAGCTTCTGTATATCTTGTGCATTTTGGAAACCTGTATGTAAAAGAGAACCAAAAAATAAATCCAAAAAGGAACACAGATTGTTGTATTCCTTTTTGGCCTGATGCATTAATGAAGGCGCTTCTTCTCGTCCTCACGCAGCTTTTTTATCTTTTTCGGTGTAACGTCATTCCCCTTTGGATCCATGATGGTTACACCTTTTAAGGTTGTGAGCATATTGGAACGGAATGTCTGCAGATACTCGCTGCGAAGCTTTGTCTGTTCCTTTGCCTCTTCATTCGTCAGCCCTGCGGTCTTAGCTTTGTTTGCCAGCTCATTGATTCTGGCCATTTTATCTTTAGGCAGCATAATAACGCTCCTTTTTCATTCATTTCATTTGGCTTTCTCTAGTCGTCTTCCCCTTAGGGCCCTGGTCTAAACGGCCGGAGAATACATCAAATGTTACTATAAAAAAAAGCGTTTGCCAAGGCAAACACTCTTACTCTTCCTGTGCATCTATGTATTCCTGATAGCGCCTGTGCACTGTCGCCTTGGAAATGGGATAGCCGAAGCCCCTGAGAGTTGCCGCGATCTCCGAAAATGTCAGCCTGCTGGCTCTCAGGCGGACAATTTCTTCTATTGGAACCTCGATCCGTTCCCTTCCAGAGTGCTCCCCCAGATTCTTCAGGTTCTTCTCTGGCCTGAATCCTTTGTCCACTGCCCTTTTCATGCCTCTTTTGATCTTGATATTATGCAGCTTGCGCTGATATTCTTCCACCATCGAGACGATATTAAGAACCATGGAATCTGATTCGGAAAGCTGCAGCTCACCATTGTGGGAAATGCTGTAGAGCACAGCGCCCTCTTTATATATGAAGTGAAGCAGGGCGATTTTGGCATTGCCCCTTCCGAGCCTCGTTTCATCCTGGATAAGGACGGCTTTTATGCCTTCATCCTTTATAAGATCAAGAAGCTCGAGTACACCGTCCCTCTCCAGGTCATACCCGCTTGCCTGTTCCCTGATGATCGCGGCTACTTCAAAGCCTTTTTCCCCGGCAAGCGCAGTCAGTTCCTCCTCCTGCCTCTCCAGGGATGTTTCCTGCGCTTCTTTTGTTGTCGATACCCTGCAATAGATTACTGCTTTCATATATGCTCCTTTATGTCATTCACCCGCAAAGTTCTGCAGATCATCCTGCAGCTGCCTTGTATGGCTGTCTGCTTTAACCGGGATCAAAATCTGCTCCCCCGCTTGGATTGCACTGCCGGCGATTCCATTCTCCTCTTCCACCCACATTACAAAGTCTTCTGCAGACAGCTTATGCTTGTCCGAAAATTGCTGAGACAGCCCCCATAATGTATCTCCTTCATCAACCGTCACCTTTATGTAGTCTTCTCCACCGAAAATTTTGTCGTATCCGGTAAGCAGCAAAGCCGCCCCAAAGCTTAGAACGATAAGTATAATAGCATATGAGTATTGATTCCACAATTTTTTCATACAAGACACCCCACTGTCAGAATATATGTTCGCATTTCGTTAAATTTATTATAAACCGAACATGTGTTTTCCGTCAACAAAAATTCGAACTTATGTTTGTATCTGTTCCGGGTACATGCTATAATTTAATCAATAATAACCATACGGGGTGCGAATACATGGCTAAAATATCAAAAAGGCAGCAGGATATACTCGAATTTATCAAGGAAGAAGTGAAAGCGAAGGGCTATCCCCCTTCAGTCAGGGAAATTGGGGAAGCAGTCGGCCTGGCCTCCAGCTCGACTGTGCATGGGCATCTTGCCCGCCTCGAAAGCAAAGGGATGATCAGAAGGGATCCGACAAAGCCGCGTGCAATTGAAATCCTGGAGCTTGATGAAACATCTCATATTCCAAGGAATAATGTCGTCAACGTTCCTATCCTCGGGAAGGTTACAGCAGGACAGCCGATCACTGCGATTGAAAATGTAGAAGAGTTCTTCCCGCTTCCTGAAAGCATGGCACCGGCAGCCGAACAGGTCTTCATGCTTGAAATCATGGGTGAAAGTATGATTGAAGCCGGCATCCTTGACGGAGACTACGTCATCGTCCGCCAGCAGCAGTCAGCCAACAATGGCGATATCGTCGTTGCAATGACAGATGAGGATGAAGCAACTGTCAAGCGTTTCTTCAAGGAAAGGGATTATATCAGGCTTCAGCCTGAAAACTCTACAATGGAGCCTATCATTCTCAGGAATGTTTCCATTCTTGGCAAGGTCATTGGCGTCTACCGCCATATCCACTGATTATATGATTCTCTCAGCCCGGGCCATGTGTTGCCTGGGTTTTTTTCTGCCCAATAACCTTGTGAGCACTAGAATAGTCGCATCTTTGCTGCTTACTTTTTCCTGAAGAGTACATATATACCATTCGCTGTGTGCTGAAAATTCAGTCGATTTATGCATATCTTTCCTCTCCCGCTCTGTTATATAATAGAGACAGCACCATGATTGACCTAAGGTCGCACCAAAAATACCGGCTTTAGGAGTGTGAGGCAAATGTGGCAGCATGTCGTCTTCGCAATATTCATTGGTGGCCTTGTCGGCGCGGTTGGGCATCTTAAGAAGCACGGGAAGCTGATCATGCCGAAAAGAACAAAGCAATTCATCTATCTCGGCTTTTTGGAGGAAATGGTATTAGGATCACTCGCCTCAGCGCTGCTTGTGCTTTCATCAGATGCAAGCTCCCTCTTGAAGGTAGCATTCCTGTCCATGCTGGCAGGACTTGGCGGTGAAGCTCTGATCCGCAGCCTTGACCTCATCAGGGCCGAAAAGAAATGAAACAGGAGGAAATGCAGAAGCTATGCTTAAAACAGCAAAAGTAAAGACGTAAGAAGCCTCTCCCGGGATATTGGGCAGAGGCTCTTTTTATGCCTGAAAACTGTAAACAATCATCTGCATTTCGGTAACCTTTCTGTAACTCTTTTGAAGAAATGGAACGATAATATAAGGTTAGCAAGTGACTACAACTTATTGGAGGCTTTAAAATGAAAAAATTATTATCCATCCTGCTGGCTGCTGTCGCCCTGTTTACTTTCAGCCTTGGCGCCTCGGCCAAATCCGCGAGCGGAGATTTAAGCAGCAAAAAAGCAGTCGAACTGGCGCAGAGCGCACGTGTGCATCACTGGAATGCTATGAACGGACATATCCCATCTAAGAAGAATACAGCCTGCTCCATCAAGACTTTTCAGTACAAAGGCACAGAATATCGCTACCTTTGCAGTGAAATCAATACGAAAGCAAAGCTGACCAAGTACCTTAACGAATCTTTCACCTTAAATGCAATCGATAAAGGCTACAAGAAATACAGATTCATTGAGTATAAAGGAAAAATGGCACAGCCAAATGCCGATGGCGGCAGCCTGCTCCAGTGGAATAAAGCTAAGGCAAAGCTGATCTATTCCAGGAAAGATATCCGCCAGTTTGAATTCACGGTGCCTTACGGCGAAAAGCAGCATGAAAAGAAAAAGGTTACGTTTGTAAAGGTACGCGGGAAGTGGCAAATCAATGCTTTTGATGCAGTGAGATAGTTTAAGAAAAGGGAAATACCTTGAACTTTTGTTCAAGGCATTTCCCTTTTTGGCTGGCCGCGCTATTTGTTTATGGCCATTTAGAATGTCTGCATCCTACATTAATCCAGGAATTATAAACCCAAAGCATTTATTTTGATCCCAAATGTACCAATGCCAATTAATTCGCCTTCTTCCCCTAGCAGGGGATATCCTACTATATAATGAGTGTGTACTTCATTGTTATATTCATATTCTGCGAATGTTCCTGATGTTTCTTTGGTATCCAGTACTCTTTGTTTAAGAGAGATCAATTTTTGGGAATCGATGCAAAAGCTTAATTCATCATCCCTTGCACCGATAAACTGATTGACTTCCTCCTGATTGGCCGAATCAAAAATCCATGTATATCTCAGATCAAGGTCACTGTGCGCAAGCATGCATTTCGTTCGCGTGAACACCTCTTGAAAGGCGGCTAAATCAGACAATAGAAGCGAAGGGTTTATATCTAAAACCTTAGCAAGGTTCCTGCTTATATCCACACTGGGATTTCTTGTACCAGATTCGATCTGCGAATAATAGGCCCGGTCGATAAAAATCGAGTCTGCCACGTCCGCTTGAGTCAGATTTTTATTTTTTCTAAGCGTTATCAGCCAGTCGCGTTTCATACTATTCCCCCCTCTTTATCATAATACGGCCCCCTTGGTGAAAAGAGAAGGAATAGAACTTAGTCAATGTGTAATTTCAATGAATAACGATTGGCCATTATTTCGAATCCGGATTTTGATTGAGATAAAAAAATCTTTCCATAGGAATCTCATCGTAACTGCAGCCCAATTTCCTTTTTACATGGTCATTCAGTGCACTTTCTATATCTTCCACATAAAAATTCACTCTTACATGGCAATGAGCAAGCGCAAGATGATCAGTAAAGCTTTTTGCCAGCTGATCCAGAGGATATATGTGGTCATCCAGAACTTTTTCCTCTGAGTAAACTTCTGCTTTGATGATGTTCGATCTCATTTCGTCAGATGGCAAACTATCTTCCTGAGAAAAATCATCAGGAGTGCTGGGTCTTTTTTCATCAATGATTATCATTCGATACGTTTTATCATCCAAAAAAATGTCCCATGCTTCCAGTTCAGTAGAATTCAGTATCCTGTCAAAGTGCATGCATATAACCCCCTTATCAACTTTTTGCCTGCCTTTACGGCGTAAATTCGCTCTCATATTAGAAGGTGCAATCACTTATAAACCATGTGCTTAAAATTTTCCCAACCGTCTTGTTATTCCTGCTCTTAAAATATCACGTTATAATTGTATATATTATACAGTTGGGAGATAGACTTTTGAAGAAAATATCAGCTTATGTACTCTTCACACTATTGATAAGTTCAGGATGTTCTAATGAAAATGAAATAAAAGAACTTCCTGCCGTAAGCCACAATTCTATAGAAGAACTGAAAACCTGGTCGCCTACAGCTCGCACAGCTATAGAACTGGAAGGGAAGTCTTTGAATTTATATGGAGGGAAATATGCCCTTTCTCCGGATGTAATCAGGGTAGATACCCAAGGAAAACACACTTGGTATTTATGGATGAAACCAGAAGAAAAAAAAGAATTGCTTCATGAGAAAGTTACAATTAAGGGAATCAGCGAGAAGGATAAAAACGAAGAAATATACCTAGCAGACACCAAGTTGGTTGATTTGTCCAGCGATGAAAAACAAAGCATGCCCTATTCGGAAAATGCACTAAAATTTATAGCAAATATTACCCCTGTCAGGGAAGGACGTTGGAAAATAAACACGTATGTGGATAACTCATTACTCGGAACGACGGTCATCGAGGCACAGCCAAAGTAAGGATCAATCCGAAGGAATATAAACATCACAATGGGAATGTTAAGTGTTTTATAGCAGTGCAAAAAGTTTATGCTTCTAACAGTTATATTCATTATCCTAAACAGCAAGTGTGCGTGAAAGCCTTCCTCGACTAAAATTTGATTTATATCTGTTAAAGAATAAAAAAAGGGGACAGAATTTGAAACTGTCCTCTTTTTCCATATATAGTGAAAAGTCGACACTTTAGAGTAATAAATCGCACCAAGCGTTAATAATAGCTTAGTTAGATTATTTATCCAGCCGTTGCATAAGCATTAAAGCTTTCAGGACCGACTCTTACTGTTCCGACTGCCGATGCAGTAATGTAGGCGCGATAGACTAGTTGTCCATTTGCTGGCTTAGGCGGATTAAAATCTGCTCCATTGAAGCTAATGACTTGAGGGCCTAAAATTTCTAAACTCAACTGCTGTTCAGCACTATAAACAGTTGTTAGACCAGTTTCTTCAGTACCCCTTACAACTTCAATTGTAACTGATGTTAAAACAGGGAGCAGTGGTAACTGAACGGCTATAGTACCGTTGAAATTAACCCTGATAATGCCAGGTGGTTGTTGTCCAACTTGAAGACCAACACCTCCAAACAATGATTCAGTTCCTACAAGAATAGGAACTGCTGATGAATTGGCAAGACTAGCATTTTGACTAGTGCGACCGTCTAAAAATATCCCCATATTTTTCACCACCTTTCTAATTTTATTCTATGCAAGTCCCAATAAGGCGGATTGGGTTAAGACTATAAATCAAAAACCTATTTTTAAGTTATATTTTTTCGAATTACAGCATTTGATTTAACCACCTATTTACAATGACCTTTAGGGATTTGGCTGATACCCAGCACCTAAAAAGATTAAGTACATACTCTAAAATAAGGTAATGTGCTCCAATTTTTTCTGCCAAATTACCAATAACTTTTAGCTAAGTTAAAAAGGGAGATAAACAATATGAAGCATTATAAAAATATGAACAGTGATCAATTATGAAAATATTGATTGTATCCTATTATCCTCAACCCTCAGTAGGAGGCATTTGGACGTACGTGTCCAAGCTGGTTAATCGATTACGCTCACTTAACCATGAGGTGTCTATCCTTAGCATGAATCTCAAAACGTATAATTACAGAATTCATGACAGGATTGAAGAGCTTACTGAACAGAGTGCCTTTTCTTCTAGCGAAATTTTAAAAGCATATCCAGATTACAATCCGGATAGCTTTATATTTCAAACAGAGGTGTATCGGTACTCTCTTTATAATGCTGCTAGATATTATGGTCTGGAAGACTATGATGTAATTTATGCTCAGGATGTCATGTCAGCGGGAGTAATAGGAAGAATTAAACCCTCTAAAGTCCCTATGGTAATGAGCGCACATGGATATTTGCTAGGTGAAATTTTATTTTATCTTAAGAGTAAATTCCCAAATGCCTCAGATGAAACTCTCCAAAAAACTGAAGTATATAATTTTTTTCAATCTCTTGAAAAGCTGGGGTATTATTACTGTGACATGATTCATTCCCAATCCCAATGGATGAGAGAGCTGATAGTAAACGGCTCACAAGTTCCGGAGGAAAAAGTTGTCTTATTCCCTTACGGAGTAGATACAAGCAGCATTCTTGAAACATTTGGAACCAGTGAAAAGTTGGATACTGGGGGAAAGAAAATCATTATATTCACAGGCAGGCTTGTAACCTTAAAGGGTGTGAACACCCTCATATCAGCTCTTGGCATGCTGGTTAAGGAAAGGCAAGATTGGGAGTGCTGGATTTTGGGAGATGGCGAGGAAAAAACTAATTTGGAAGAGCAGTGCAGCAACCTTGGGATTACAAGTTCAGTAAAGTTTTTTGGAAACGTCAAGAATGTTTTCCCATATCTAAAAAGTGCTGATATTTTTGTCCTTCCAGGATTGCAGGACACCCAGCCTCATTCAGTCATGGAAGCACAGTTAGCCGGGCTACCAGTTATCGTAAGTGATGCTACTGGTCTCCCCGAAATGGTTCAGCATCAGATAAACGGATTTATTTTTCGGGCTCATAACATTGAGGCTTTGAAAATTCAGCTTCATTTTCTCCTGGATGACGCAAAAAAAAGGCGTGAGTTTGGAGAACAGTCCATCCGATGGGCATTGAATAAATGGGACTATAATTTGATGGCAGAAAATGTCCTTACAATGTTCACTCAAGCAATCTCAAAAAGTCAGTTTAATTCATAAACATCATACTCTTTATTTGCAAGTTTTCTATTTCATTTATATATATTTAGATTTTGGGGAGTAAGGGTTAGTGGTATATGTGTAGATGGCTGGACAGTGAAAGAAGATTGATTTGCTGCGAAAAAGACAAGACTCGCTGCTCGTATATTATAGGAGTTTTTTTGCATGCAGAGACAGCATTAATGATCTTTCAGAGGAAATATTGAACCCACCATAAATGGGTGGGTTGAAATTGGACTTTTATTAATTATCATTTAGCATATACTTTTAACAATAACTTTGTGTATTGTCTAATTTTTTTCGCAAGAGATTATTTTACTCTAAGGCGCTGGCCAACATATATGGTATAGCTGCCATCAAGATTATTCCATTGTCTGATTTGATTTATTGTGCTGCCGTATCTCTTGCTTAATCCATACACCGTATCGCCTGCAACAACTGTGTGAAAAACTGCAGTTGCTTTCTTAGGCAGATTAAAGCACTTCACGATTCCATTCACATGGCCGCGGGCAATCGACTCTAAGAAAGAAGCTGACTTCAACTTGGCTGCATCATTAACATTATCAATGAACCCATTCTCCGTTAAAAGTGCCGGCATATTCGATTCCCTGAGCACATGAAAATTCCCGCTCTTCTTTCCCCGATCAGTAAAATTGACCAGCTTCAGAACTTCTGCATGAATGGTGGACTGGTAGGTAGAAGTTCGAGAACCGGCACCTGGATAAATGTAGTCCTCATAACCTGTCCCGCCTCCGGCGTTGACATGGATGGACAGGAAAAAATCTGCCCCCCAGGCATTCGCTTTACTTGTCCGTTCATCAAGTGTCGGTAAGGTATCACCAGTACGGCTCATTAAGATGGAAACATTGTCATATTCTGATGTCAATATATTTTTAATTCTTGTGGCAATTTGAAGCGTCAGGTTTTTCTCTTGCAGACTATTTCCTGCTGCTCCTGAATCTGTACCGCCATGACCCGGATCAATAAAAATCTTTACCATTAATATCACCTCAATATGATGTATGCTTCTATTCAAAAACTGCTTGTACAATACCCCACTTCACTAAAAATCTCATATCAATCTTCTTTTCAAGCCAAAATAAATAAGCCGCCAGCAGGCGGCCATTTCTGATAACTATATTTCTGGCAGAGGCTAACATTTGAGAATGCATGAAATAAAAAACCCCTCAATACCAATGGTATCAAGGGGCCAAATCTATTAATACATCTGCAGGTACTGCTCGCGCTCCCAAGGATGAACTTGCGTACGGAACATATCCCACTCAATTTCCTTCGCTTCAATGAAGTGTTCGAAGATGTGCTCCCCGAGGGCTGAAACCATGATTTCATTGCTCTTCAGCTGGTCAAGCGCCTGGGCTAGTGTTGCAGGAAGATCTTCAATGCCTTCTGCTACGCGCTCTTCTTTGTTCATCACGTAAATGTTGCGGTCTACCGGTGCAGGAGGAGTCAGTTTGTTCTTGATTCCATCAAGCCCTGCTTTTAATAGCACTGCCATAGCCAGGTATGGGTTGGCTGCCGGGTCAACGCTGCGGACTTCAACACGTGTGCTCATGCCGCGTGATGCCGGGATGCGGATAAGCGGTGAACGGTTCCTTGCAGACCATGCCACATAGCAAGGTGCTTCATAGCCGGGAACAAGGCGCTTATAAGAGTTGACAGTCGGGTTCGTTACAGCTGTGAAAGCCGGAGCGTGCTTGATGATGCCGGCGATGAACTGGCGGGCAGTATCGCTTAGCTCAAGGTTTCCAGTAGTATCATAGAATGAGTTCTTGCCTTCATTGAACAGGGACATATTGCAGTGCATCCCTGATCCGTTTACGCCGAACAATGGCTTTGGCATGAATGTTGCGTGCAGGCCGTGCTTGCGGGCGATTGTTTTAACAACAAGCTTGAATGTCTGGATCTGGTCGCATGCAGTCAGCGCATCAGCATATTTAAAGTCGATTTCATGCTGTCCTGGAGCCACTTCGTGGTGGGAAGCTTCAATTTCAAAGCCCATTTCTTCAAGCTCGAGCACGATGTCGCGTCGGCAGTTTTCGCCAAGGTCTGTCGGCGCAAGGTCGAAGTAGCCTCCGTTATCGTTCAGTTCAAGAGTAGGTTCGCCCTGCTGGTCAAGCTTGAACAGGAAGAATTCCGGCTCAGGTCCGAGGTTGAAGTCTGTGAAGCCTAATTCCTTCATCTCATCAAGGATTCTTCTCAGGTTGTTGCGCGGATCGCCATCAAATGGAGTCATATCCGGGTTGTAGATATCGCAGATCAGGCGGGCAACCTTGCCCTTTTCAGCTGTCCAAGGGAATACAACCCAAGTGCTGAGGTCAGGATACAGAAGCATATCTGATTCTTCAATGCGGACGAAGCCTTCGATGGAAGAGCCGTCGAACATCATTTTGTTGTCCAGCGCTTTTTCAAGCTGGGAAATCGGGATTTCCACGTTTTTGATTGTTCCGAGGATATCCGTAAATTGAAGGCGGATAAATTTTACGTTTTCTTCTTCAGCAATACGTTTAATGTCATCTTTAGTGTAGTTAGCCATTAGTTTTTCCTCCCTTAGGACACATCAATTTTATTTAATGGAAAAAGCGGGACATATCTCCCTGGCGGAGTGAATGCCGGTTGAATCGGCCGGCCTGCATCATTTCCTGCCTCAGGAGCTTTCTCAATTCATCATCAGACAAATCGCGCCTTACTTTTTCTGCTTGCTGCTGTACTTCAGCTGATAATGTTTGTTCCTGCATGGCGAATAATTGCTTGATTCCCGCCATATTGACTCCCTGATCGATCAAATCCTTGATCTCCAGGAGCTTATCAATATCATTTAAGGAAAAAAGCCGTCTATTTCCGTCAGTTCGTGCTGGAGAAATCAATTGGTGCTCTTCGTAATAGCGGATCTGCCTGGCCGTCAGCTCAGTCAGCTGCATTACAGTCCCAATTGGAAATAGCGGCATGGAACGGCGTATTTCACTGCCTTTCATCCGATTTCTCCTCCTTTTCAATCATTTCTTGTGTTTATTATATGTAATGTCAGATTTGTTGTCAACCTTATGTAAGGTTTTATAACATTAAAAACACAAAAAATTTTCCCCCTGACAAAAATTAAAAAGGACAGCCTCTGCTGCCCTTTTATATATTCACCTATTAAAGTTGTATTAAACCCTTTTTTGCTAAAAGGTTGACCGCTGTGCATACGGCAATTTTTACATGCGAGTATGTGAGCCCCCCCTGGACATAGGCCACATACGGCGGACGCGTCGGTCCATCGGCGGTAAGCTCAATGCTCGCACCCTGGATGAATGTGCCTGCCGCCATGATCACATCATCTTCATAGCCCGGCATATAAGCAGGATAAGGGGTTACATGGGAATTGATCGGAGATGCATATTGAATGGCCTGGCAGAATGCCACCATTTTATCCCGGTCATCGAACTGGACGGATTGAATCAGGTCTGTCCTCTCTGCATCCCATTTTGGCGAAGAATTCATTCCGAGCATTTCAAGCAGTGCCGCAGTGAATACTGCCCCTTTCAGTGCCTGGCCGGCAACATGCGGAGCAAGGAAGAATCCCTGGTACATCTCCTGGAGACTGTATAGGGAGGCTCCCGCTTCCGCACCGATCCCTGGCGATGTCATTCTGTAAGAGCAAGCCTCAACCAATTCCTTTTTGCCGACAATATAGCCGCCGGTTTTGGCAAGGCCGCCGCCTGGATTCTTGATGAGGGATCCGGCCATCAGGTCAGCGCCAACATGGCAAGGCTCCATTTCCTCGATGAATTCCCCATAGCAATTGTCCACAAAGACGACCGCGTCCGGCTTGATTCCTTTTACAAACTCAATCATTTCCTTGATCTGGGCAATTGTAAAAGAAGGCCTGACAGCATAGCCTTTAGACCGCTGTATTCCGATCATCTTCGTTTTCGGCTTAATGGCGCTCCTGACGGCTTCAAAATCCACATAGCCATCTTCACCGAGCGGAACGCTGCTGTAGCTTATGCCGAATTCCTTCAGAGAGCCTGTCCCTTTGCCTCTGATGCCGACGATTTCTTCAAGGGTATCATAAGGTTTACCGGTCATATAAAGCAGTTCATCCCCTGGGCGGAGGATACCGAAAAGAGCGGTAGAGATGGCGTGTGTTCCTGAGATGATCTGAGGCCTTACAAGACCTGCTTCCCCTCCGAACACCCTCGCATATACTTCTTCGAGTGTATCCCGGCCGATATCATCATAGCCGTACCCGGTCGAAGGAATGAAATGGGAATCGCTTACCTTATAATGCTGAAAGCTTTCAAGCACCCTGAACTGGTTGGCTTCGATTCTTTGGTCAATCTTTTTATGAACGGATGCAATTTTTTCTTCTGCCTGTGAAGCCAGTTCTTGAATCCGGCTTCCGTATTCTAAATGCTGAAACATGCTGTTCTCCAATCCAAGAGCCGGAGGTTTCATTCCCTCCGGCCTTTTTATACTGTATATTTATTTAATTCTCCAGTGATCTGGTGATCTTCAAGGGCATATCCTTTGCAGAGATAAACCTCTGTCTCTTCCTGGAATGAGAGCTCCCTCAATATGGTTTCGTTTTTCAGCTGCGACAGCAATCTGCCTTCAGTTGACGGAATTTCTACCTGGTATGGCTTCATCATGCCCAGGACAAGCTCCTCGATTTTTCGCTTCAGCATGCTGCGGTCCTGATCCGCAAATGCGCTGATCACAACGGATTCGGTCTTTGCCGATGGAACGAAATCCGGATGCACCTGGTCACTTTTATTATAAACCGCCAGCTGCGGGATGTGCTGGATATCAAGATCCTCGAGCAGCTTGTTCACAGTCTTTTCATGCTGAAAATAATCCGGATTTGATGAATCGATGACATGTAGCAGCAGATCTGCTTCACTCACTTCCTCAAGCGTCGACCTGAAGGCTGCAACAAGCGTTGTCGGCAGATCCTGAATGAACCCGACCGTGTCGGTTGCAAGCGCCAGATAACCGCTTGGGAGGATGAGCTTCCTTGTCATCGGATCAAGCGTCGCAAAGAGCTGGTTCTCTTCAAAGGATTCAGCTTCGGCAAGCCGGTTGAACAGGGTCGATTTCCCGGCATTTGTGTAGCCGACAAGAGCAATCTGGAACGCTTTATTTTTTTTGCGGCGCTCGCGGTATCTGTCCCTGTGCTGCACAATGACAGACAGCTGGGACTTAATATCATCAATCTTCCTGCGGATATGGCGGCGGTCGGATTCAAGCTTCGTTTCCCCCGGCCCCCTTGTCCCGATCCCCGCACCAAGCCTGGAAAGCTGGATACCCTGCCCGCCAAGCCTTGGGAGCAGATACTGCAGCTGGGCAAGCTCAACCTGCAGCTTCCCTTCCTTCGACCTGGCCCGCTGTGCGAAAATATCGAGGATCAGCTGAGTCCGGTCAATGACCCTGCTGTTCACTTCATTGGAAACATTCCTGACCTGGCTTGGTGAAAGCTCATCATTGAAGATGATCAAGTCTGCTCCAAGCTCTTCCTCGAGCATCTTTAATTCTTCAACCTTGCCTTTTCCTATATATGTAGAAGGATGGATTCTTTCTCTTTTCTGGGACAGCTCGGCGAGCACCTTGCCGTTGGCTGTTTCTGTCAATGAGGCAAGCTCTTCCATTGAATACTGGAAATGCCTGTCGTCCTCGCCAGTCTGGCAGCCTACGAGAATAACCCTTTCGAATTCCGTTTTATTTTCCAAGTAATCCCTCTTTTCTGTATAAGTCTTCAAACACAATCACGTACAGCTGACCTTCAAATATCATACCAAAAATATGCTTTCCATCCTACTATTTTCACCAGCCTGAGCGCTTTAAAACCCTCTGTTTCTTATTCTTTTACGCTGCTGGAAAATAAAGATTGAAAAATCATATTTGCATGTTAAAATCATATTTGGTTTGAATAGAATTTTATGCAGGGGAATACGCATAACGCCCTGCCTTATATAAATGAAAAGCTGGCCTGCTACGGCCTTCACCAGAGGAGAAATGCACCATGACTTGGGAAGTATTGAGCATGATTGGCACGATTGCTTTTGCAGTAAGCGGCGCGATCATTGCCATGGAAGAAGAATATGATATTTTAGGGGTTTACATACTCGGGATTGTGACAGCGTTTGGCGGAGGCGCCATCCGCAACCTTCTGATCGGGGTGCCGGTTTCAGCCCTTTGGGAGCAGGGGATGTTCTTCCAGATTGCCCTGCTGTCCATTACAGCGGTATTTCTGTTCCCTAATAATCTGTTAAGGCACTGGCAAAAATGGGGGAACTTCTTTGATGCAATCGGCCTTTCTGCCTTTGCGATCCAGGGTGCGATTTACGCATCGGAAATGGGCCACCCGCTCAGCGCTGTCATCGTGGCTGCTGTCCTGACCGGAAGCGGCGGAGGCATCATCCGCGACCTTCTTGCCGGGAGGAAGCCGCTGGTGCTGAGATCGGAAATCTACGCAGTCTGGGCCATCCTCTGCGGCTTTGCCATCGGGCTCGGGCTGGCAGACTCGGCCGTTGCATTATACAGCCTGTTTGTGTCTATCACCCTTCTCCGGGTGCTGTCATACACCTATCACTGGAAGCTTCCGGCGAGGCGGCTTGGCGCAGCCAGGCAGTAAATACTATAGAAAAAGAAAAGCAGGCCCGGCAGCCTGCTTTTTTTTCTTACAAGATAAGAAAATATAACTTTTACGAATTTGATTACTGTCTAGCTCCAGCGCCTACCCCCTCGAGGTCACAAGCCAATCATCCCAAAAAGGCAAAGAACGCCTTTCCGGGATGATCGTCTTGAGGCCCCCAGGATGGGGGTTATGCAGACGTTGCCACAGGACGTGGCGTTCTTAGTCTGCGTTCCTTAAGGGTGAGCAAGGCCCTTGCGCTTTTCTTACATATCTTCTTCAAACATTAAATCATTGCTTCTGATCGTCATCAGCTCATGCCGGTCGAAATGGCTTTGCATCAGCAGCCTCATCGCCTGTGCACGGATCGATTTTTCAAGGATATTGCGGATATAGCGCCCATTGGAAAAAGCGGTTGTGCTGATATCCGATTTTGCCCACACAAGATGCTCCCTCAGCTTCTTCTCCGCTTCATGGCTCAGGGAATATTCTTTTTCCACCAGCATCTTTTGCGCGATTTCCATCAGCTGCTCGATTGTATAATCAGGAAAATCGATGACAAGCGGAAATCTTGAATGAAGGCCGGGATTGAGTGTGAGGAAATAATCCATTTCCCTTGAGTAGCCGGCAAGAATCAGGATGAACTCGTGCTGCCGGTCCTCCATATGCTTGACAAGCGTATCTATCGCTTCTTTGCCAAAATCTTTCTCTCCTCCCCTGCCGAGTGAATAGGCCTCATCTATGAAAAGAATGCCGCCGATTGCCTTCTTGATAAGGTCACGGGTCTTTTGTGCAGTGTGGCCGATATATTCACCGACAAGATCGGCTCTTTCCGCCTCGATCAGATGGCCTTTGGCAAGGACATTCATCCTGAGGAATAGCTTGCCGATCAGCCTGGCGACCGTCGTCTTCCCTGTACCCGGGTTGCCCTTGAACATCATATGCAGAGCCTGTTTCCCTGCCTTCAGCCCTGTTTCTTCCCTTTTCTTGTTCACATATATCCATGCATAAATTTCTTTTATCATCCGCTTCATTTCTTCCATGCCGACAAGAGCCGCGAGCTCTTCCTCAATTTCTTTAAGTGCTGCATGCTCCTGAGGCAATACCCTTGGAACAACTTGGATGTCCGGGCTTTCCTTTGTGAATGGCTTCCTTTTCTGCGAATTGAGCACAATGCTGATCTGGCCATTATTTTTCATGCGTATCGGCTGGTCCAAAGCTTTCACCTCACTATTTCCCCACCAGTATACTCCCTGAAGCTGACTCTTGTGACAAATGCCTATCTTTCAGGCAGAAAAAAAGCCATATTTACTGCTGAAGCGACATTATATCGGGTTTTTCTCCATACAGGAGCTTCCAGATGTCATATCCTGCGGTTTCCCGAGAAATAACCGTTATTTTTATATATATTCACAAGCCTCCAAAATCATTAAAGAAAGTTGCTGAAAAGGGAAATTGTTCTTTCAATATCGCTTTGTTAAACTCTGTTGGTGATAAATGTTTAAATGGAATGATAAACTAGGAAGTCCTATCCTTGATTGAGTGTCAGCCAAGCCTTAAAATAAACGGAGATTCTACTGTTAAGCTGCTGAATTTGGCCAGAGTAGGTATAAATAAGCGGAGAATTTCCGGTTAAGGGCAGCGAAGGTGTCCGTTTTCCTGTTTTCTGAGTTGATAGTTGTAATTTCTCCGTCTATTTGAGCTGTTTTTAGTGTTTTTTCGAAGTTAAGGGGAGTTCCTCCGCTAATTTCCACCTCAGCCTGTCACTGATTCCCTCATTCAGGCTCGTGAAAGTCCGCTCTTTTATAGCTGGGCGGGGAATGGCTCTTAGATGAATTTTAACTATCGAGTGTGTCAGTGTAATAAGCAAGTATAAGTAATATCACAATTGAACTTTAACTTAGCCTTCAATATAAAAAGCCCGCTTCCCGGAAGAAGCGGACTTTCCTTTATAGGATGGACTATTGCTGTCCTTCAAGATCGATCTGGACGTTGCGCTGCGGAGAAAAAGTGGAAATGGCATGCTTATAGACCAGCTGCTGCTTCCCTTCTGATTCAAACAGCACCGTGAAGTTATCAAACCCTTTGATCTGCCCGCGCAATTGGAATCCGTTCAAAAGGAATACAGTCACCCCTGTGCCGTCCTTGCGAAGCTGGTTAAGAAATTGGTCTTGAATATTAACGGATTGTTTCATGATAAATCCTCCTCTTTTGTCTCTAATATTATGTATTCGATTTTATTTGAAGCTTTCCTTCAATATACGCAGAAATTTCCGCGATTTTTTTTTCAAGCAAGCCTGGATCGGATACATATGTCATATCAAACCATTCCACATTCATCTTGTTTCGAAACCAGGTCAGCTGCCTTTTTGCGTATCTGCGTGAATTTTGCTTCAGATTTTCGACCGCGCCCTCTAAAGAGATGCGGCCGTTTATGTATTCATAGACTTCCTTATAGCCGATTGCCTGGATTGACTGGCAGTCCTTTAGCCCCTGCCTGTGAAGAGCTTCGACTTCTTCCAGAAGGCCATCGTCCATCATTTTATCAACCCGGCTGTTGATCCGATCATACAGCTTTTCCCGGTCCATGAATAGCCCGATGATGCTTGTATCATACAGCAGCTCAGGCACCTGCTGTTCCTGGTACTGGGACATGGTCTTTCCTGTACAATGGTATACCTCAAGCGCGCGGATCACCCTTCTTGTGTTATTGGGGTGCATTTTTTCGGCACTGGCAGGATCGATTTCACAAAGTTCCTTGAATAGGCTCTCTGCCCCTTCTGCTTCAAGGCGCTTTTCCAGCTCACCCCTGAAGGCATCATCTGACGGGGCTTCGGAAAATTGATAGTCATAAATGACGGATTGTATGTAAAGGCCTGTTCCCCCAACAATCATAGGCATTTTCCCCCGGGAAGCGATGCAGGCGATTTCCTTTCTGACGAGCTCCTGGAATTCAGCTGCTGAAAAAGGTTCATTTGGCGCTTTAATATCAATCAAATGATGGGGGATCCCATCCATTTCGTTCTCTGTAATCTTGGCTGTCCCTATATCCATGCCTTTATAGATCTGCATAGAGTCGCCGCTGATGATTTCGGCATCAAACCTTTTGGCCAATTCAATGCTGAGCCTGGTTTTGCCGACAGCTGTCGGGCCGATCAGCACGATCAATTTCTGCTTTGTATCCAATCCATTCACACTGCCTTTATCTTTCATTCTCTGGGCCATAAGGGCTGTTGATCCTTTTGGCTTTCCTATATCCTACCATAACTTGCCTGTGCAGTTGAATATCTAAGCAGTATTGCCAGCAAGGTTTTTCTTTATTCAGCCAATTCCTCCCTTTTATTTTACCATTTATGATAAAAATTTCATCATTCATTACATTTATTTAACGATTCGATAACATTCGTCAGAAGACCCCCTTTTTCGTGCTAATGTTACAGAAGATTATTAGGCAATCATAATGAAAGAATAGGTGATAGGATGATTTCAACTTCTGAAATTGGAATTGACTTAGGAACTGCTAATATACTGGTGTACAGCAAAAATAAAGGTATTGCCCTTAACGAACCTTCTGTTGTGGCCATTGACACAGATACAAGGAAGGTGCTTGCTGTCGGCACGGAAGCAAAGGAAATGATCGGCAAGACGCCGGGCAAAATCGTTGCCATCCGTCCTTTGAAGGATGGAGTAATTGCCGATTATGATATTACGACCGAGCTGCTTCGCCATGTCATGAGACAGGCATCGAAAAAGCTTGGCTTTGCCATCCGCAAGCCGAATGTGGTGGTCTGCACACCATCAGGCTCAACAAGCGTTGAAAGAAGGGCCATCCATGATGCTGTCCGGAATGCAGGAGCAAAGAAGGTTCACCTGATTGAAGAGCCTGTAGCTGCAGCAATCGGGGCAGGGCTTCCGGTCGATGAACCAGTCGCGAATGTAATCGTCGATATCGGCGGGGGATCGACAGAAGTGGCGATCATTTCATTTGGCGGAGTGGTAGCCTGCCATTCTGTCCGCATAGGCGGAGACAGGCTTGATGACGATATTATCCAATATGTACGCAAAGAGTACAATGTCCTGATCGGGGAAAGAACAGCCGAACTGGTCAAAATGGAAATCGGCTATGCCCTCATCGACCATGAGGAAATGAAAATGGATATCCGCGGCAGGGATCTGGTAACAGGACTGCCGAAGACCATTAGCCTTACTTCATATGAGATCAGGGATGCAATGAAAGAATCCCTGCTTCATATCCTTGAAGCGATCCGGGCCACTCTTGAAGACAGCCCGGCAGAACTGAGCGGCGATATAGTGGACCGCGGCGTTATCCTTACAGGAGGCGGCTCACTGCTGAATGGCATGCAGGACTGGCTTTCACAGGAAATCGTCGTTCCCGTCCACCTCGCGTCCAGCCCGCTTGAATCTGTAGCAATCGGGACAGGCAAGGCGCTTAAGTTTATTGATAAGCTGCAGACAGCAGTGAGATAGTGTATTTCTTTTTAAAAAAACAGCCTATAAACGATCTTTCATGCCGTTTATAGGCTGTTTTTTTATGGACAGCCACTGCTGAATAATTTTAAGCCTCGTTGGATATAATCAACAACTAGATAATATAATAGGAGGCACCCATTATGTTCAAGATGGTCCAGGACCTGAATGAAAGAGCCAGCCGTCTGGAATTGGAATACTGGCTGATTGAAGATTTATTCAGTCCGCACTGGTGGTTCATTACTATCTTAAATCTATTATTCATACTTCTGTTATTGGTTCTGATTGACCGCTACCGGCTGATGCAAATGAGCCTTGCTTTCCTTATAAGTTTTATCCTTGTCGGGATTGTGGATGAATTAGGCTATTTTTATGGCCTGTGGACCTATCCGCATCAGTTTATAACCGTCCTGCGCTCTTTCAATGCTGTTGATTTTGCGGTTATTCCGGTTATGATCACTTTAAGCTATCAATTCTTCCGCAAATGGAGAAACTATCTGATTGCCAGTGCGGCCATTTTTCTATTCGTCTCGTATATCATGATTCCATTGTTTGTGCATTATCGTTTATACATTTTGTATAAATGGAATTATACCTATTCGTTCTTGTCACTTTTTGTTTTAGGCATAGTGGTAAAAGCTTGTTCCGACTGGATTGGCAGACGAGCAAAAAGTCCTTAAAAGACAGACTTCCTGGAACTTTGCCCGTTTGTTTATCCCCCAGTCATGGCTTCAGCCGGACAGATTTTTTTGCAGCAGGTTATATTTCATCAGAAGAGCGGCTAGATCCATTCCGCTCCGGTCCAGGTGAAAACCTTTTATCCCAGACCTGCCGGCTCCTTCAATATTGATCAACTTGTCATCAATAAAGACGCTTTCCTCACCTTTAGCATTCATACAGTCAAGGGCTTTTTGATAGATAGCTGGATCCGGCTTTTCGGTATGTACAAAAGCAGAGAGAATGATGGTTTTAAAATAGTGCCGTATCCCCAGCCTGCTGAACACCTGGTCCATACTGGGCATCGCATTCGAGATGACAGCCAGTTCATAATTCCTGCTCAGCTCTTCCAAAACAGGGATCACCTCAGGGTAAAGCTCACAGTGGGCTGCATAATGAGTTTCAGAAAACAATTCATCTCCTAGTGCCTTATCACCGAGCTCCCTTGCCATCGTCCCATAAAACCTTTTATAAAAGTCCTCTTCTTCCTGAAAAGACGTCACAAAGGGTGTCTGTATCCCTTTAGCCGCTATAATGCTTTTCTCTATTTCTGAAAGACTGTATCCTTTCTTCACCAGGAACTCCTGAACCCTTTCACCCAGTTTTACAGGTGTATCAAAAAGTACACCGCCCGCATCAAAAAAGATCCATCGGACTTCTTTTTTCAGTTTAATGGCTTTTCCGTTTTGGCCACCTATCACTTTTCCTCTGTTCCCCTCAGCTCTGTAATCCTGTTCACAAAGCTTTCCTTGTACTCTGTATACGCTTTAATGCCTGTGGAAGTATTCTTAATATAATCAAGCTTCAGCTGTACATATTCTTTTCTTGCATCTTCGTTATCGTTTAAATAGTCCCTGAAGAAAAGGAGATTCTTCCATAAAACTCCTTCATATTCGACAAGATGCAGGAAATGGGTTTTGATTTTATAATCTTCATCCGCAAATCTGGCAAAAACCATTTCCCCTGGCCGTTTGACTTTCAATTGAAGAAATCCTGCGGCTCTCAGTCCGGCAATCAGTTGTTTATCAATAGCAGCCAGGTCTTCAACAGCTGCCATAACATCAATGATGGGTTTGGCTGGGATGCCTGTGATAGCGGTGCTGCCAATATGTGCAATATGGCTGTCAGGGATATTTGTGTTTTCTAGCAGATTTTTGCGCACCTTTTGAAATTCTGTTTTCCAGCCTGGTGAATGGTCTGTCAGCCTCACTTCATCAGGATTTAAGCCGAGCAGCATACAATATCCTCCCCCTTCCAGTTCTCAATCATTATTTCGCTGTTCTTGCCTTATTTCCCTTCTGCCGAAACTATACTGGAAGGTGTGTAAAACGGATGCAGGCAGAAATCAGAATCTTTGTTTACATAATATTATTATTATAACCTTCAACTTTGGCTCTCATTGACAAATTGTTCTGACACTATACACTATGAATAACTACTTGAAAGGATGATAGGATGAAATTTTACATCGGCTCAAGTTTTTCCAATATTTCTCGGGTTCGGGAGCTCGCGGCAATCTTAAAGGAGCAGGGTTTTCGGCAAACCTATGACTGGACCAGCAATAGCCGGGCTGAAGATGCGGAGGAGCTCCGCTCAATCGCGGAAGCTGAATTTGCAGCAGTGAAGGAAGCTGGCTTTGTTGTCATTCTCCTTCCGGCAGGGAAAGGAAGCCACATTGAGCTTGGGCTCGCCCTTGGCTTTGGAAAACGGGTGTATCTATACGCTGAGGGAGATTTGAAGGAACACCCGGCTGAAGCTTCCACCTTCTATTTTTTACCGCAGGTTATCCATCTGAGCGGCACATTTGAAGAGTTGAAAAAGGAGCTTATCAAAAGAGAGTGCAGAACAGAAAGCAGATAAGACTGGAAATCGGGCGTTAAACACGATATGCCCTTCCTGCCAGAAGGGCATATCGTGTTCATTCTTCCACTGCCATATTATCCATCCTCATGGCAATGGTGCCTACCCCTATCAATACGCCTGACTGATCGACCAGAGGATAGCCGATGAAGCAATAATTATAAGATTCTCCGTTGTGGAAACAGCTGTCATAGACGGAGACGGTCTTTTGAGTATCGATGACCTTCTGTTTCAGATCGAGTATTTTCTTTGCATCAATCGTGTAATTAAGCTCATCATCCCTGGCACCGATAAAATGCTGGACCTTCTCCATGCCGGTCGGGTTATAGACCCATGTATAGCGGAGGTCGAGGTCGCTGTGGGCAAGGATGCTTTGGGTCTGGAAAAATGCATCCTGAAAGGCATTGGTATCTGAGAAAAGGAGCAAAGGATCAATGTTGAGGACCCTGCCGATCGATCGGCTGATTTCTTCGCTCGGATTTCTCAAGCCTGATTCAATTTGTGAATAATAGGCTCTGTCTATATGAATAAGCTCTGCAATTTCTGCCTGGGTCAGATTCCTGTTTTTCCTGAGTCTCACAAGCCAATACCTTTTCATTTCATTTCGCCTCCTTTTCTATCATATAGAAAGCCCTTCCTCTGTGGGAAGGGCTTTCTGCCGGATTTCATAAAACTGTTAAAATATAGGTAAGACATGACAGAACTACATGACTCTTTTAAACATCTTTTCCATTTCATAGGTAGAATAATGGATGATAATCGGACGGCCGTGCGGGCATGTGAACGGGTCTGATGATTTGCGGAGCATATCAAGCAGAGCCTGTATCTCATCATTGCGCAAATGGTGGTTGGCCTTGATAGAAGCTTTGCAGCTCATCATGATGGCTGCTTCTTCCCTCAGCTTTTTCACATCGGCCTTTTTCATGGAAAGCACTTGTTCAATCATATCCTCTATGATCTGCTGCTCTTCTCCCTTAGGAAACCACTGGGGGTGGGACCTGACAATGAATGTGTTCTGCCCGAAGTGTTCCAGGAAGATCCCGACCTTTTCAAGCTCAGCAATATGCTCATTAATCTTAATATATTCATCTGCAGGGTACTCAAATGTCAGTGGAACGAGCATTTCCTGCAGCTCGCTTTCCACCTGGCCGACTTTGTCCCTGAAATACTCGTACTTGATCCGCTCCTGGGCAGCATGCTGGTCAATGATATAGAGTCCGCGGTCATTTTGGGCGAGAATATAGGTGCCATGCATCTGGCCGATCGGATATAATGGCGGCACCCTGTGAACGGCAGCAGCTTCCGGCTCTGCTGTCCCCTCGATCACCTCTTCTTCATCATCTTCCAAAAAGGCTTGGCTTTCCGCAGGCTGTTCGGCCTTGAATGGAAATGCCATGCTGTCAGTCCGCAGTAAATCCTGCGGCTTAAATGCCGGTGCTTCCTCATGTTGCCGGACAGCTATTTCCTCTTTAATGAACATTGGCTGTCCGGATTCAGATGGGGCCTGCCTGCTGTCATTCTGCCTGTTCTGAGCCTGTTCCTTATATTCCATCTCCTTTTCCGGAAGATGGTCAAGTTCAAAAAAGGTCTGCTCAGACTTCGGTGTTTCAGCCCTTGCCGGGGCAAAGCCGGCAGGAATCAGTTCCTGTGACTTGAAGACCTCTTTAATGGTACCGGCTACAAGCTCATTCAGTTCATGCTCCTTACTCAGCCTGACCTCCATTTTGGAAGGGTGGACATTGACATCCACAAGCAGCGGATCCATCTGTACATTCAAAAGCACAATCGGATAACGCCCGATCGGCAGCAGGGTATGATATCCTTCCTGGATCGCTTTAACCAGCGGATAATTCTTGATGAACCGGCCGTTGATCATTGTTGAAATATAATTGCGCGAAGCGCGGGTGATTTCCGGGAGCGCGATATAGCCATGAACATGGAAATCGAGCGAGCTTGCTTCGACGGGAATCATTTTCTTGACAATATTCATGCCATAAATGGAAGCCAGCACCTGCTGGACATTTCCGTTCCCGGCTGTATGCAGGAGCTTCCGGCCATTATGGACAAGGCGGAAGGACACCTCGGGATGGGCAAGTGCGAGGCGGTTGACCACGTCGGTAATATTGCCAAGCTCCGTGTGGACCGTCTTCATATATTTCAGCCGGGCCGGTGTATTATAAAACAGATCGGAAATGGTGATATCTGTCCCTTTCCGGCTGGCGGACTTTTCAAATTCTGCAACCTTTCCGCCTTCAATCAGGATCCTTGTGCCTGCATCTCCTGTCGAGGTCTTCAGCTCCAGCCTGGAGACAGAGGCGATGCTGGGCAGCGCCTCCCCTCTGAAGCCGAGTGTCCGGATGCGGAACAGATCATTTTCATCTTTGATCTTGCTTGTGGCATGGCGCTGGAAGGCCGTCATCACATCGTCTTCTTCAATGCCTTCCCCGTTGTCAATGATGCGGATTTTTGCGAGGCCCGCCTCTTCTGCATCAATTTCGATTATGGTGCTTCCCGCATCAATGGAATTCTCCACCAGCTCTTTTACGACAGATGCCGGCCGTTCGACCACCTCACCTGCGGCAATTTTATTGGAAAGGGCATCATCGAGCTGAACTATCTTTCCCACGAGCAACACCTCCTCTTACTATTTCTTTGTGCTTTTTGCCGTTTTTTGCAGTTCATATAAAGTATTCATCGCATCAAGCGGTGTCATTTCAAGAATATCCATCTTGGCCAGCTTGTCCAGGATTTTCTTTTCGGCCGGGCTCAAGCTTGCTTTCTTCGGCTCTGCCGGACCATCAAAGAATGACAGCTGGGCATCGTGAACTTCTGGAGCTGGAGCTGGGGCCGGGTCAGCTGCAGTGAGCTCAGGCATGCCTGCTGCTACTTTTTCGCGGACGGGCTTTTCAGCGGGTTCTCCCTCTTTCTTTTCAAGCTTCTCCAGTATTTCATTTGCCCGGTCAATCAGTTCTGCCGGCAGCTCTGCCAGCTGGGCGACGTGAATTCCATAGCTCTTGTCTGCTGCTCCTTCTTTAATTTTATGAAGGAACACGACCTTGCCATTTTGCTCAATGGCACTGACATGGATATTCTGCAGATCAGGGAGCTCTTCTGCAAGCACGGTCAGCTCATGATAATGGGTCGAGAACAGGGTCTTTGCCCCGATCCGTGAATGGATATACTCAATGATCGCCTGGGCCAGCGCCATTCCATCATAGGTGGAAGTCCCGCGCCCGATTTCATCAAAAAGGATGAGGCTGTTCTGTGTGGCATTGGCAATCGCATTCTTCGCTTCCAGCATTTCAACCATAAAGGTACTCTGGCCGGAGATCAGATCATCCGCTGCCCCGATCCTCGTGAACACCTGGTCAAAAATCGGCAGCACCGCCTCTGAAGCCGGAACATAGCAGCCAATCTGTGCAAGGATGCTAGTCAGGGCAACCTGGCGCATATAGGTGCTCTTACCGGACATATTCGGTCCTGTGATCAGGAGCAGTTCGCGTCCGTCACCCATCACACAGTCATTCGGGACATATTCCTGGCTGTCCATCACTTTTTCCACGACAGGATGGCGCCCTTCCTTCACGCTGATTTCCCGATTACCGGAAAAAACAGGTCGGACATAGTGGCGGTCCTCGCTGATCTGCGCAAAGCACTGGAGCACATCAAGCTCGCTGACCGTCCTAGCGAGTGACTGCAGCCTCGGGATGTATTCCTTCACATGGTCGCGGACATGGCAAAACAGCTCATACTCAAGCTCGGTAATGCGCTCTTCCGCTTCAAGGATCAATGTTTCCTTCTCCTTCAGCTCAGGGGTGATATACCGCTCGGCATTGGCCAAAGTCTGCTTCCGGTCATACCGCCCTTCCTCAAGAAGATGGATATTAGCCTTCGTAACTTCAATATAATAGCCAAATACCCGGTTATAGCCAATTTTTAAAGACTTGATGCCCGTACGTTCCCGCTCCTGGGCCTCAAGCTGGGCAATCCAGGTCTTGCCGTTCCTGCTCGCGTCGCGGTACTGATCCAGCTCATCATGGTAGCCATCCCGGATCATATTCCCGTCCTTCACGGAAATCGGCGGATTATCAACAATCGCGCTTTCAAGAAGATCCGTGATTTCCTCACATGCATCGAGCTTTTCCGCCAGCGCTTTCGCATCCTCATTCTGAAGGCCGCCCACAAGCTCCTTCAGCAATGGCACCTGGAGGAGCGAGCTTTTCAGCTGGATCAGATCGCGGGCATTAACATTCCCGAATGCGACACGTCCGGCAAGGCGCTCAAGATCATAAACCTCTTTCAGTTTTTCACGCAGATCCTGCCTGGCAAAATAATCATCCAGAAGGGACTGGACAAGCGAATGGCGCCGCCCGATCGCCTCTTTATCGATCAGCGGACGGTCAATCCACTGCTTCAGCATCCTTGCCCCCATTGCCGTCTTTGTTTCATCCAGAAGCCATAAAAGCGAACCTTTTTTCCCTTTCGATCTGATTGTTTCAGTCAGCTCCAGATTCCTTTTGGAAAAATAGTCAATCTTCATGAATTGGTGCACCTGGTATGTGGCAAACGGCTGAAGGTGGTCAAGGCTCCGTTTCTGTGTCCTGAACAGATAATTCAGCAGTCTTGCCGCTGTCTCCCTGAGCTTGTCCTGATTAAGGGCATCCAATAAGGGAGCGCTCATCTCTGATATGCCTGCGTCCTGTTCATAAGACACGGCCGCGACAGAACGCTCCCTGAATTTGCGCTCCATTTCCGGGTCGAAGCCGGAGGAAACAACCACTTCCTTTGCACCTGACATCGAGAGCTCATTCAGAACTTCTTCCTGGCCGGCAAGTAAGGTGATTTTGTTCTCTCCTGTGGAAAGGTCATTGCAGGCAAATCCAAACGACCCGTCTGAAAATGCGGAAATGGATGCAATATAGTTATTTTCCTTTTCATTGAGCCCGCGCCCTTCCATCAGGGTACCGGGCGTGACGAGCTGCACCACTTCCCTTTTCACGACGCCCTTGGCCTGGCGGGGGTCCTCTGTCTGTTCGCAGATGGCTACTTTATAGCCTCTTTCCACCAGCTGCTCTATATATTGCTGGGCAGAGTGGTAGGGAACCCCGCACATCGGGATTTTCTCTTCCACTCCGCCATTCTTGCCTGTTAAGGTAATCTCAAGCTCCTGGGACGCCCTGATGGCATCTTCAAAAAACATTTCATAGAAATCCCCGAGCCTGAAAAATAAAAAGGCATCAGGATAGTCTGCTTTTACTCGTAAATACTGCTGTATCATCGGCGTGTAAGCTGCCATAATATCCTCCAAACAACATCTCTCATTATTTCTCTTCAGCTATCTATTATAGCATAAGCGAAGCTCCCGTTGTTTGCTGAGGGATATGATGACAGCAGGCAGAAATACGAGTTAGAGGGGATATCTGGCATTACTTTTTTTCTGGCAAAATATAAACTTATCTCAAATCCCTGCTGTATTCATCAGCACAATCCTCCAGCCGTCAGGATCTTCAATGGTAATACCGCCCCTTCCCCAGTAGGGATTCTCCGGCTCGACTTCCTGATAGCCCAAGGCTGAAAGCCGGGCAGCAGCCGCTTTGAGTTTGTGAAGGTCAGGGATGTAAAGGACGAGCATATGGTCTTTTGCAGGTGCAGGGAGTTCCTGTTTTTCATCCGTCTGGGTGAATTCAAGATGATATTGCCTGTCCGGAAGCCCGTACATAATCCCTTTATATCCTTCATGGTGGAATCCCCCCAGCTCTATAAGGCCAAGGCCTTCTCCATAAAAATGCTTTATTTTTTCCAGCTGGTTTGTCGGCCTGGCAATCCTGACTTGAACGGCAGATACTGGCTGCTGCCATTCCCCTCTGACCTGTATCTCGTACGGAAGGCCATCGTCCATATAATAGGCATCCCTGCTGCCTGAGACGATTAATGTAATCGGATGGATCTCGGCTCTCCGGTCTGTGGGATACCAGCAGCGCCCTTCTTTTACAAGGACAAGGACACCTGCATCATCACCATAAAACGCGAATGAACTGTTATCTGCCCCTTGCTTATCAGCAAGAATCGGCTGCAGCTTCGCCTGCATTCCGGCAACGTCAGCCGAAGGGAAACCAACTTCCCCGACATCATGCCAGCCCACTGCCTGGCAACGCAATGCTGGCCGCTCAAGACATTCAAGGATGTTGCCGTCCGGATCGGTGAAATAGGCCTGCTTTCCCTCCCAAAACATGCTGTATTCGCCATCTTCGTTGGCAAGCAGGCAGCTTTCTGCTCCAAGCCTGCTGAAAATATGTTCAAAATAAGCTGCATCTGTCCGGAAGCAAAGATGATAATAAGGGACTGTTTCCCCTTTTTCAAAAAACAGCTTGGTGCTTCCTGCCCTGACGGAAAACCATCTCTCAGTCTGGTGAATCAGCTCCATCTCAAGCACTTCTGTATAAAAGGCGCACATCTCTTCCAGATGGAAGCACTGCAGGTTAACCTGGTAAATCTGCATAAAAATCTCTCCTTTGTCTGCCAGTCTTGCTTCAGATTCATTATAAGAGAAACACTATGCAGAAGATTCAGCCTAAGGACGGAGGCCGCCTTCGTCTTTTTGACTGGCTGATTCCGGAGAAAACAAAAGAAAACTAGGAAGCGGAACCTTCCTAGTTTACGATTATTCCTCTTCTGTTCCGACCAGGAAGTGGGGATTCAAATCCTCAAATTCCTCATCCTCGACATCGAGGCCCCATACTTCGTCATCATCGCAATCGCATTCGCCGTGGTACACAGCTACACAGACTTTCGTCTCGCCGATTACTTCCACAAGGAATTCCCTTTCCACGTGGACGATGATTTTGTTTCCGTTCGGGGAAATGACTGCTTCAACACAATTCGGCTGCTGCAGTACTTTGGCAATGACATCCTGATCATCTAAGCAGTCATGATCACGGTATTTAAGTTTGATGACATCTTTATATTCAACCCGTTCAGTAACGACTTCCGTCTTTGTGTTATCGTTATAGGAATACCAAACGTTAATGTCATAATAGCCGCAGATTTCAACTGTCTTGCCGACCTTTTTCGCCTCATACTTGTGGTTGATGATCCAACAGCCAAGGATGCTTGACGGGTGGTGTGCCGGGCATATCGTATGATTGGACTGGGTGAATTTGCGTCCCTTCGCTACGACGGCTTTTGTAATTATCTCTCTGTATTCTCCCATTGCGAGCGAACCCTCCTCATTCATTTTCAATTCATCCTATGCGGGATATTAGACTAGTGTGATTACAATTTTAAGGGTGCATGCAAAGCTTCTTGTAGGGTGCGATATACGGTATTCTATGCGGATACCCATGGTTTGGTGCCATGGAAACGGACCGGGGAGCACCGGCTTAGGGAGACTGATGCCATTCGAATGAAAATAGGCAAAAAAAAGACCCCTTCACCCAAAAGGGATGCAGGGATCTGAGCATTAATGCTGGCAGCTGTTTTTGTTTTGCAGTTCTGCTCCTGTTTCACCGCTCAGGATATTGCCTCCTGTTGAAACGAGGATTTCATCTGTGACTTTATTGCTGATGGTGTTCGCAACAAGCTGAAGAAGCTCATTCACTTCCACCTGGGATTGCTTGAATTCCTGGACAACCGGAATCTCATCAAGCTGGCGCTCAAGCTCCTCGATTTTGGCTTCGGTCTTTTTTAAAGCTTCTTCTTTGCCAAAATGCTGCAGATTGACTGCCTGCTTCTGCAGTCCTTTAATGCTGGTGATCGCAGTGCGGACCTTTTCATTGCTGTGGATCTGAGCTTCCGCTCTTTTGAAGAAGTCCACTTCTTCTGTTTCTGCTATGATTTGTGCAAGCTCCCTTGCACGTGCGATAATATCGTCTTTAGTATATTTTCCCATTATTTCACCTCAGCTGGTTGAAGCTCTTCAACCATTTCTCCATTTAATGACCATGTTTTTGCATCTGTAATTTTAACAGAAACAATCTTTCCAATCGCTGACTTTGGCCCTTTAAAGTTTACAAGCTTATTCTTTCTTGTATACCCTGCCAGAACTTCAGGATTGTTTTTGCTTTCGCCTTCAACCAGGACTTCAACAGTCTGGCCGTGATATTTCTTCATCGCTTCTGCCGACATTTCATTAACGAGGGCATTCAGGCGCTGAAGGCGCTCTTTCTTGACCTCCATCGGCACATTATCCTTCATCTTGGCCGCTGGTGTGCCTTCACGCGGAGAGTAGATGAAAGTATAGGCAGACTCGTATCCGACTTCCTTATAGAGGGAGAGAGTTTCCTCAAACTGCTCATCCGTCTCATTCGGATAGCCGACAATAATATCCGTTGTAAAAGTGGCATTCGGAATGGCGGCCCTGATTTTCCTTACCAGCTCCAAATACTGTTCGCGTGTATATTTCCTTGCCATGATTTTCAGGACATCTGTTGAGCCTGACTGGACTGGAAGGTGGATATGTTCAAGAAGGTTGCCGCCTTTGGCAAGCACTTCAATCAAATGATCATCAAAATCACGCGGATGGCTTGTAGTGAAGCGGATTCTCGGAATATCAATCTTTCTGATTTCATCCATCAGATCGCCAAGTCCGTACTGAAGGTCTGTAAAGTCCTTGCCGTACGCATTGACATTCTGGCCAAGAAGGGTGATTTCCTGATACCCCTGGGCGGCAAGCTGGCGCACCTCCTGGATGATTTCTTCAGGACGGCGGCTCCGCTCCTTGCCCCTTGTGTAAGGAACAATGCAGTAGGTGCAGAATTTATCGCAGCCGTACATGATGTTGACCCAGGCCTTGATATTGCCTTTGCGGACTTTAGGAAGATTTTCAATGACATCTCCCTCTTTGGACCACACTTCAACGACCATCTCTTTAGACATATAAGCTTCCTGCAGAATGTTCGGAAGTCTGTGGATATTATGCGTGCCAAAGATCATATCCACCTGGTCATATGTCTTGAGGATTTTATTCACGACAGATTCTTCCTGGGACATGCAGCCGCATACGCCGAGCAGCAGGTCAGGGCGTTCTTTCTTCAGGTGCTTCAAATGGCCGAGCTCGCCGAATACTTTGTTTTCCGCATTTTCACGGATTGCACAAGTGTTCAGGAGAATGACATTTGCATCCTCGACAGTATCAGTCGGCTCATAGCCGAGACTGAGGAAGATGCCGGCCATGACTTCGGTATCATGCTCGTTCATCTGGCAGCCGAATGTTCTGATATAGAATTTGCGGTTATTCCCCATGCCTTGGAATTCAGCCGGAATATTGAAATCTTTATGATAGCGGACCTCTTCTTTCCCGCGTTTTTTTGCATCTTTCAAGGAAGGAGGCGCATATACGGTTTCAAAGTATCGGCTGTAGTCCTTTTCGGATTTTTTGTCCGAAAGATTGGCAGCAGCCGCCAGCTGGCCTTCCATCCGCTGTTTTTCGTTCATAGAAAGTACCCCTTTCTTCTGTCTATCCAAACGCTAATCGCTGTTTTCATTTCTATCATGTAAGCGCAGTTAAAATGTTGTACACATTATAATAGTATAAGGGTTTAAAACGCTGAAAACAATAGAAATCCTGTAAGGATACTGACTCTATTGGTACTTTGGCAGCTGGGGATGATGCTGGATAAAAAGGCATGGGCTTTGCAGGCAAGTAGTTCACTTTCCGTGGAGAATCACTGAAAATGGCAAATGAGACCGCTTTGAGTACATACTTGCTCTTAGCAGATACAGCAGATGGAAAGCTGAAGAGTAGTAACCGTGATAGAAAAATAAGGGGAGATTTTACTGCTAATCGCAGATTAGAGCGGGTTTTTGAGTAAAATAAGGGGAGTTTTTCCCTCTATTAAAAGAAAAGCCCTCTATTTTCATACTTCCAATTCCAATAAGAGGAATCTCTCCCTCTATTTAAGGGGTTTTCAGTGCTATTTTTCATATTAGGGGAATTTCTCCCTCTATTTTTCTCCATCAGCAGGGAACCTGGTTTTACTAAAAATAACTCGGCAGTTCAATTATCCAGCGATGGGGCATAAGAATAACCTATTTAAAATAGCCCGGGATATCCCAGGCTATTTTGGTTTATTAATTTCCATTACAAAACGTGTATTGTTCAGGCTGTTGGCTCCATATTATCTGAACTATTTTCTTTGCAGGGCCCCTGCCTTTCACATGAAGTCTGTTGTTTTCCGTTCCAGGAGCTTCGCTTTCCGCAGGGCGGCCCAGCGGTTTTTCAACTCACATAAATTCTGCTGTCAGTTTGCCGAAATGCTCTTCATCGAGCTTCAGGTCTGCATGGGCAAGCGGTGTTTCGGAATAGCCAGGGAGCATTTCCTGATAGGATTTGCGCTCTGTATCCTGGTAGATCAAGCCTGTCACAAGTCCGTCATGCTTCATCAGCGTCTGCATGGCCATGGAGCGGTCTGAAGAGTCATAGCCTTCCACATCGGCGAGCTTTGTCAGGTTTTCTTTGAACCAGTCGTACGTATTCACTTTATTATAAGTCACGCAGGGGCTGAAAACGTTGATGAGCGAGAAGCCTTTATGCTTGATGCCTGCTTCGATCAGCGCTGTCAGGTCCTTCAGGTCAGTTGAAAAGCTTTGGGCCACAAACGTTGCCCCCGCTGTCAGCGCCATTTCCATCGGTGAAATGGCTTGCTCGACAGAGCCGTGCGGCGTGGACTTTGTTTTGAATCCGGCAGCAGACCTTGGTGAAGTCTGCCCTTTTGTCAGTCCGTAAATCTGATTGTCCATTACAATATAGGTAATATCGACATTACGGCGGATGGAATGGACGGTATGCCCCATCCCGATCGCAAAGCCGTCACCGTCGCCGCCGGAAGCGATGACTGTCAGATCGCGGTTTGCCATTTTAAGGCCTTGGGCAATCGGGAGTGCGCGCCCGTGGATGCCGTGGAATCCATATGAGTTGATATAGCCGGAAATCCTGCCGGAACATCCAATGCCTGAGACGACTGCAAGGCTGTCCGGCTCGAGCCCTACATTGGCAGCTGCCCGCTGGATGGCGGCCTGGACAGAGAAGTCTCCGCATCCAGGGCACCAGTTTGGCTTGACGTTATTGCGAAAATCTTTAAATGTGGCCATTTAGAACAGCTCCTTGCAAGTGGTATGGATTTCATTAGGCAGGAATGGATTCCCGTCATATTTCAGGATTTTATTGATTTTTTGATGCTGGCCGACATTCATTTTGATGATGTTTGCCAGCTGGCCTGTTGCATTGTTTTCAATCACAGCCACCTTTTTGGCAGACTCCATCAGAGATCTGAGCTCTTCTGCCGGGAACGGGTGAATCAGGCGGATGTGAGCATGATTCACCTTCAGGCCATCCTTTTCAAGGCGGCCCATAGCCTCTTCTATCGCTCCCCTTGTGGAGTTGAAGCCGACAATCAGGAGGTCTGCTTCCTCATGCGGCGCATTTTTATGGATCGGATTGCTGAATTTGATATTTTCGACTTTCCGGAAACGCTTGTTCATCTGATCTCTGCGGTTTGCTGCGGATTCAGAAGGCTTTCCAGTTTCGTCATGTTCTACGCCGGTTACGTGGTGGATGCCGTTCTTCATGCCTGGCACCACGCGCGGGGATACCCCGTCTTCTGTCACTTCATAGCGCTTGAAATAACCTTTGTTTTCGATTTCAGGCAGCTCTTCATCCACTAGCTTGCCCCTGCGGATTTCAACTTTGCTGAAGTCCAGCGGTTCGACTGTCTGTTTGCCGAGAGACAGCTGCAGGTCAGAAAGCATGATGACAGGGCACTGGTATTCTTCTGCCAGATTGAAAGCTTCTGCTGCATCATAGAAAGCTTCCTGGACCGTGCTTGGCGCAAACACGATCTTAGGGATTTCCCCGTGGGTTCCATAGATCATCGCCATCAGGTCAGACTGCTCCTGCTTTGTAGGCAGTCCTGTAGAAGGTCCTCCGCGCTGTGTGTCTACAATCACAAGCGGCGTTTCGGTAATGCCGGAAAGACCGATCGCTTCCATCTTCAATGAAAGCCCGGGTCCTGCTGAAGCAGTCATTGCACGGACACCGCCATAGTTGGCGCCGATCGCCATGGTAACAGCCGCAATTTCATCTTCTGTCTGGATAACGCTCCCGCCAAGCGGTGGAAGCTTCTTGATCAGGTACTCCATGATCTCGGATGCAGGAGTAATCGGATAGGCCGCCATGAAGCGGCAGCCGCCGGCAAGAGCACCAAGTGCGATGGCGTCATTCCCGATCATGAACATGCGCTTTTTCCCATCAGCTTTTTCAAGCTCCATAAGTTCTGCGCCTTCGCCAGCCAGTTCCTTCATCCGGTCAAATCCGGCTTTGATGGCTTCCATATTTTTATCGACAACCTGCTGCCCTTTTCTGCCGAAAATCTCCTGGACAACTTCCTCAAAAACTTTGATATCCAGGTTAAGAATGGCACAGGTCGAGCCGACAGCGACCATATTTTTCATCAAAGAAGTCCCCAGCTCAGTGGCAAGCTCGGTAAAAGGTACAGCAAACAGCGATGCATTCGTATCCTCTGGCTTCTTCGGATCAAATTTCGCATCGGCAATGATAACGCCTTTATCATGAAGCTCTTTATAGTTCACATCAATCGTTTCCTGGTCAAAAGCTACTAAAATATCAAGATCATCGGAAATGGAGCGGATCTGGGACGTGCTGACCCGGATCTTATTATTCGTATGCCCTCCTTTGATCCTCGAAGAAAAATGCCGGTACCCATATAAATAATAGCCGAGGCGGTTAAGAGCTATAGAGAAGATTTCCCCTGTACTCTCAATTCCTTCCCCCTGCTGTCCGCCTACTTTCCAAGAAAGCTGCTTTAACATTCATTACACCCCTTCGGATTGTTCTATATATGTATAATTGTATGGTCTATTAATTAACCCCTGCAGCCTATCAAACAATGGAAAACAGCTTCAAAAAAGGTGCAAAAGGGTACTAAACGATTTCAATTCTAGACCGAACCCCCGAAAAAAGCAACCCTTTCCAAAGAATAAATCCCTTGGAGGAATGGCTTGCACAGTCCTGTCCTAAGCCCCTGAGCGAAAGGTTTTTTTAAAGGAAGTCCTTCATCCGCCAATCTCGTTTCTTCAGGCAGGAGGCAGCCTTTTTTCCATATTGCGAAAAAGGAATTTTTCTACTTGTATCTCAGAATAATGTTTTTGAAGTTCGTTTACTAGGTTCCCATAATATTGGAAAGAAGACAGCCCTTTTACTGTATCATCAATGCCGTCAAAATCTGATCCAAAACCGGTATGGTCTTCTCCTCCCAGGGAACAGACATGTTCTACATGCTTAAGGATGTCAGAAATCGCGGATTCTTTGGTTCCTGTCAAAAATTCCGGAACAAATGTCAGTCCGATGACGCTGTCCCGCTCAATCAGCGCCTTCAGCTGATTGTCGTTCAAATTCCTTGGCACAGGGCAGAGGGCATGGCAGTTGGAATGGGAGGCAAAAGGTAATTCTGCCAGCTCCATCACATCCCAGAACCCTTTCTCAGAGAGGTGGGATACATCGCATAAGCACTGCTTTTCATTCAGGATCCCGACCGCTTTTTTTCCAAATGAAGATAGTCCTGCCCCCCTTTCCTCAAGGGCGCCGTCTGCTGCATAATTGCTGTAATTCCAGGTGAGCCCGACAGAAGATACGCCAAGCCTTATCAGGGTTTTCAGCTTAAGAAGGTCATCTCCGATGCAGTCGCACCCTTCAAGAGTCAGGACTGCGCCGATTTCGTCCTCCTTCAGCTGGTATGCCTGCCCTCTATCCCTGATGTGCTTCATCTTCGGGAACGGCTTCAGCACCCTATCGTAAAAAAGCTCAATCATATACAGCGCAGCATGAAACTTCATGTTCGGATGGACCGATTCCGGGACATAGACGGCAAAGCATTGAACCTTGGAGCCTGCTTTTACAAGCTTCTCGTAATCAATATGCAGCCGGCTGCTGCTCCTGAAATCAATTGAAGGATCAATAAACATTTTATAAAGGACGTCGCAGTGAGAATCAAAAATGTTCATGTTTTCCTCCCCTTTCAATATATCTGGATAGCAACTATATTCGATGGATGCTATTTCAATTCCTTTATTCAGACTGCACTGATCATAAAATAAAAATGGAGCAGCACATGCATGAATGGAAAAAAGCCTGTTTGCTCTTTTTAAGCAAACAGGCAAAAATGATGTACTGCCGGCTATTTATTGCCCAAAGCAAAGGGCCGCTATATTTTGTATGCCTCTACTTTTCCCTTTTGTTATCTTGGCTCAACAATCAGCTTGATCGCTGTCCGCTCTTCACCGTCAATCTTAATATCGGTGAAAGCAGGAATGCAGATCAAATCCACTCCGCTAGGCGCTACGAATCCTCGGGCGATCGCTACTGCTTTAACCGCTTGGTTCAATGCACCCGCACCAATTGCCTGGATCTCTGCGCCGCCTCTTTCACGCAGAACACCAGCAAGCGCACCAGCTACAGAATTAGGATTAGACTTTGCTGAAACTTTTAATATTTCCATTCCTAGCTCCTCCTTGTTTATCCCCTCCTGCATGCCCTCGGGATTAATGCCCCGGGCACATCAGGTATATCATTCCATTGCTACTATATTCAGAGGATAAAAAACATATTCCAGCTTGGACAAAATATTGGAAAATTCCGTACTTTACGGATTCACATAAACAAAAAGAGACTGCCCATGGAAAGGCAGCCCCTGTTATTCAGCTGAAAAAAGGATGATCTTCGTTGATCAGAATTCTTTCTATTTTCCTGGCAAGCCCTGTTTTCCGGTCCAGTTCGACCGATACAGCGCTAAGCTGGTCCCTGCCTTCCTTCGGCACCTCAAAACGGACAGGAAGGTTTGTCATGAACCTTTTCAATACGGCTTCCTTCTCAACGCCCAGGATTCCGTCATAAGGGCCGGTCATGCCTACATCAGTTATGAAGGCAGTCCCGTCAGGAAGGATCCGGTTATCTGCCGTCTGGACATGTGTGTGCGTACCAACGACAGCAGATGCCTTTCCATCAAGATACCAGCCCATGGCCTGCTTTTCGCTTGTCGCTTCCGCATGAAAATCGACAAAGATGAAGGGAGTGCGCTGCCGGGCTTCCTCGATGAGCTCATCCGCTTTTTTAAACGGACAGTCGGACGGCTGCAAAAAGGTCCTGCCCTGAAGGTTAATAACAGCCACTTCATCATTGTTCACCTTTAAATAGACAATGCCTTTGCCAGGGTTATTATCCGGGAAGTTCGCAGGCCTGATCAGATATTTCGCACTCTCAATAAACTCAAAAATCTCTCTGTTATCCCATGTATGATTGCCAAGGGTCACCGCCTGCGCGCCTGCTTCCAAAAACCCCCGGTAAATCTTTTCAGTAATTCCTTTTCCGCCTGCAGCATTTTCACCATTAATAATGGTCACCTGTGGACGGTACTTATCTTTCAGTTTGGGCAGATATTCTTTTACCATATCACGCCCGGGAGAACCAACTACATCTCCAACAAACAAAATATTCATTCAGCAAACCCTTTCTAACTTCAATTTCTTCACTTTTATCATTGTAACACAAAAAGGAGGATTCCCATTCGTATTGTAATGCCAAAAAAATAAAGCAGCGCCGAAGCACTGCTTTATTTTGCGTATTCAACGGCTCTCGTTTCACGGATGACCGTAACCTTGATATGTCCTGGATAATCAAGCTCTTCTTCAATCTTTTTGCGTATATCCCTTGCGAGCCTGTGTGACTCAAGGTCATCAATCTGATCTGGCTTAACCATAATCCTGATTTCCCTTCCGGCCTGGATGGCAAATGATTTCTCGACCCCATCATAGGATTCGGAAATCTCCTCCAGTTTTTCCAGACGGCGGATATAATTTTCAAGCGTTTCCCTTCTCGCTCCAGGCCTTGCTGCTGATAAAGCATCTGCTGCAGCAACAAGTACAGCGATAATGGATGTAGGCTCAGTATCGCCATGGTGGGAAGCAATGCTGTTGATGACAACCGGATGCTCTTTGTACTTAGTAGCAAGCTCAACACCGATTTCAACATGGCTTCCTTCTACTTCATGGTCGATTGCTTTACCGATATCATGAAGCAGGCCGGCGCGGCGGGCAAGCGTTTCATCTTCGCCAAGCTCAGCAGCCAGCAGCCCTGAAAGCTGGGCAACTTCCATTGAGTGTTTCAGCACATTCTGTCCGTAGCTGGTACGGAACTTCAGGCGGCCGAGAATTTTGATAAGGTCCGGGTGAAGTCCGTGTACGCCGACCTCAAAGGTCGTCTGCTCACCGATTTCACGGATATGCTCGTCCACTTCGCGGCGCGCTTTATCCACCATTTCCTCAATCCTCGCCGGGTGAATGCGTCCATCCTGAACTAATTTTTCGAGAGCAAGCCTTGCTGTCTCACGGCGGATTGGATCAAACCCGGATAAAATGACTGCTTCCGGAGTATCATCGATGATAAGATCAATTCCGGTAAGCGTTTCGAGTGTACGTATATTCCGTCCTTCACGGCCGATGATACGTCCCTTCATTTCATCGTTAGGCAGATTGACCACTGATACGGTCGTTTCTGCAACATGGTCTGCAGCGCAGCGCTGAATGGCCAATGACAATACTTCCTTCGCCTTCTTGTCTGCCTCTTCCTTCGCGCGGTTTTCCGTTTCCTTCACCATTATGGCAATATCGTGAGCAACTTCCTGCTCGACCCGATCTAAAATGATGGATTTTGCCTCTTCACGAGTTAAGCCTGAGATGCGTTCCAGCTCAGATTGCTGTGCTCGTACCATCTCGTCCACTTTGCTTTCCATCTCTTCAATATGCTGTTGTTTTTTGTTAAGAGAATCGTCTCTTTTCTCCAGGATTGATTCACGCTTATCAAGCGATTCATCTTTCCGGTCAAGATTCTCCTCTTTTTGCAGTAAACGATTTTCTTGTTTTTGCAGCTCATTTCTTCGATCACGAACTTCTTGTTCAGCTTCAGTCCGAAGCTTGTGAATTTCATCTTTTGCTTCCAGCAGGGCTTCCTTCTTTAAAGCATCAGCTTCACGCCTTGCATCCTCAAGGATTTGCTCAGCAGCGTTCTTAGCTCCTGCAATTTTTGCTTCGGCAATCGATTTGCGAATAAAATAGCCAACAACTGCACCGACGACTAGGGCAAGCAAAATGGAGATGACTAATAAAATATCCATCATTTCACCTCCTCTTGCTATGAACTTTTTTGTGTTACGTTTCTAAAGTGTCGGCATGTACATTGTTTAGGATCAACATACAGCACTAAGGCTTTAAACGTTTTCAAATACTCATAAAAATGTAAAATATACAATATAATTGTAAAGCTGTGGATTTTTATTGTCAAGGGTTTGTCCTTGCGGCTTTTTTTAATATTTCGGACAAGTCTGGCAACTGCGCCGGATGTATCCCCCATTTGACGTATTCCATGCCAAATGAGCTGCCCTTTGTTTCATTCTAACCTCCATAAAAGCAAAAGGCAAAGCCTGTGGCTTTGCCTCAAGTGATCAGTCAATCAGTTCGAAATGCTCCTGATCCTGATCCTGGTTTTCATCTAATAACTTCTCCTCATCAAGACCATAGTGGTCGCGGATCTGCTTTTGGATAGTCAGCCTTAAATCAGGGTTCTCCTTAAGGAACTGTTTCGCATTCTCACGCCCTTGGCCCAGTCTCTCTTCATTGTATGAATACCAGGAGCCGCTCTTCTGGACAATATCCAGTTCAGAGCCCATATCAATGATTTCGCCTTCTTTTGAGATGCCTTCCCCGTACATGATGTCAACTTCTGCGACACGGAATGGAGGAGCAACCTTGTTTTTGACGACCTTGATTTTTGTCTTGTTTCCGACCATTTCATTGCCCTGCTTTAACGTTTCAGCACGGCGCACTTCCAGACGTACGGAAGAGTAGAACTTAAGAGCACGGCCGCCTGGAGTGGTTTCAGGATTTCCGAACATGACTCCGACTTTTTCACGGATCTGGTTGATAAAGATGGCGAGCGTCCTTGATTTATTGATCGCACCAGATAATTTACGAAGGGCCTGGGACATAAGGCGGGCCTGGAGACCGACATGGGAGTCACCCATTTCTCCTTCAATCTCTGCTTTCGGTACAAGTGCCGCTACTGAGTCGATGACAAGGATATCAATGGCACCGCTTCGCACAAGGGCTTCAGCAATTTCTAGCGCCTGTTCCCCGGTATCAGGCTGGGAAAGCAGCAATTCATCAATGTTTACGCCCAGCTTTTGGGCATATACAGGATCAAGGGCATGCTCAGCATCGATAAAGGCAGCTTGTCCGCCATTTGCCTGCACCTCAGCAATCGCATGAAGGGCAACAGTCGTTTTACCTGAGCTTTCCGGACCATAGATTTCGACTATGCGCCCCTTAGGGTAGCCTCCGACACCAAGCGCAACATCCAGCGCCAGGGAGCCGCTCGGAGAAGTTGAAATTTTGCGGTCTGTCTGCTCTCCAAGCTTCATGATCGAACCTTTACCAAATTGTTTTTCTATTTGCTTTAAAGCCATATCTAATGCAGCTTGACGTTCACTCACTAGTGATTTCCTCCTTTATATATAAAGAAAAATATGCATTGCATATTACAAAATCTATCTCAAAGAACCTATCTTTACTATATACTTTTTCCGCTTGTTTGTCGAGCAAAAAGTCGAACATTCATTCGTTTTTTTTGAGAGGGATATTGATGGGTAAATACCCCGATTCCCTCAAGAGAAAACTCTTTTCAGCCGCCTCCTTTAATACTGAAACGGCAAAACGGAAAGCTTTCTGAATATTGAAAGGGAAGTTACGGAGTTTCGCAGTTTGCCAAATTGCCAGATCAGTTATCTGACTAGCGGGGAGATCGTAAAGGAATGGTTTTAATAACAGGCAGACTTATCCTTTATTTGAATGGCCGGCAAGCCATAAAATAAACGGAGTTTCTCAAGTTTACTGCTGAATATGGCCTGGCTGGGTGTAAATAAGCGGAAAATCTCCGGTTAAGCAGATTGAAGTTGGCCATTTTCCTGTTTTTTGAGATGATAGCCGGACATTCTCCGTCTCTTTGAGCTGTTTTAGAGTGTTTGGGGAAATTTCTCCGCTTTTTTTCAACCTGTCACGGATTCCCTCATAAAGATCCGGGATGGTCCTCCGCTCTTTTATGGATGGGAGAGAAGAAAAAACTTGCTCTTAAACTGCTTTTCTTAATGTTGCTTTAATTGAATATGTACAAGACCGTCCAAAGTAGATCTTTATGCCAGAAAAATAGAAAACAGGCCATAGTCCAACGGCCCGTTTCCTTTATATCTCTTCCAGCTCTTTCATTAAGAAATGGCAGCCGTACTTCACGGATCGTGATCGGTTGGCTGCACGCGATCCGCCGAGGTTCAGCTTCTCCACATGTACCGGCCTGCCTTTGATGGCTATCCCGATGTAGACCGTGCCGACAGGTTTGCCTTCAAGCTCATCCGGTCCGGCAACCCCGGTAAAGCTGATCCCAATGTCGGCGCCTGTCAGGGAAGCTGCATTTTCAGCCAGTTCTGCGGCACAGGCTTTGCTGACAACGCCATCTTTTTCAATGGTTTCCTTTTTTACCTTCAGGACTTTTTCCTTCACTTCGTTCGTATAGCAGACAACTCCGCCCTTAAGAAGGCTTCCCGCTCCAGGTATGGAAGTGAATTCCTGCTGGAACATCCCGCCTGTCAGACTTTCCGCACAGCCGATCGTCAGCCCTTTTTCCTTCAGACGCTTTGTCAGCTCATTCATTAAGGAGGTTTCATCATACCCATAGAAGAATTCACCTGTCCTGCTGAGTATCTTCTCTTCTGCCTCTTCTATCAGCCGCAGTGCCGCGTCAAGGCTTTGATGCTTGGCTGTCAGCCTCAGGGTCACTTCCCCGTCTGCAGCGAGGGGCGCTATCGTTGGATTGGACTGACTGTCAATCAGGTCCTCGATTTCTGTCTCAAGCATAGCTTCCCCGATCCCGAAGAACCGGAGCACCCTGGAGAGGATTTTGTCCTGAGAATCCATCCTGGCAAGCAGTGCGGGGTGGCCGTATGCGAGGAACATCGGCTCCATTTCCTTTGGAGGGCCGGGAAGGAGCATATACGTTTTAGTACCTTTTGTATATACCATTCCAGGTGCCATGCCATGGTCATTCGGAAGCACTTCAGAGCCTTTAAGTACAATCGCCTGCTTCCGGTTGTTCTCTGTCATCACCCGGCCGGTCCTTTCGAAATAAAGCTCGATTTGGCGGAGCGCCTCTTCATTGTGGACAAGCTCGGCGCCCAGATGCTCTGCAATGGCCTCTTTTGTCAGATCATCCTTGGTCGGGCCGAGGCCCCCTGTGAAGATGACCAAGTCAGAGCGCTCCTCGGCTATCCCGATCGCCGCTTTGAGCCTGGAAGGATTGTCTCCAACAACCGTATGGTAAAACACATTGATGCCGATATCCGCCAGCTGCCTGGAGAGGAATCTGGCGTTTGTATTGTTGATTTGTCCTAGCAAAAGCTCTGAACCCACCGCAATGATTTCTGCATTCATTTCCTTTGTCCCCTCCTGTTGACGCCTCATCTTACATCACTTGCCTATTACTTGGAATTGATGAAAGCTGCTCTATTTTTATAAAAATAATCCCAGCCTGACCAGATTGTAAAGATCATCGCCACCCAAAGCGCAATGTCATCGAATGGCACGGAAATCAATTCAAAGATGATGTTATGCAGCAAGAGTGCCGAAATGGCGACGATCTGCGCCCATGTTTTCACCTTGCCAAGCATATTGGCTGCCACAACTTCCCCTTCGCCTGCAAGGACAAGCCTTAGGCCTGTAACCGCGAACTCACGGCTGATAATCACAATGACAATCCAGGAAGCTGCCAGTTCAAGGTCGACCAGGACAATCAAGGCTGCTGATACAAGCAGCTTATCTGCGAGCGGATCAAGGAACTTTCCGAGATTGGTGACCATGTTCAGCTTCCTTGCGTAATAGCCATCAACCCAGTCTGTCGCAGAAGCAATGATGAAAATCAAGGCCCCGACAAGATGCGTGACAGGCATTTCAGCCCCTAAAAAGGCTGCCTCCCCCCATGAGAAGGGAACAAGCATCACAATTAAAAAAAGCGGAATCAAGAAGATCCTTGATACGGTAATTTTATTAGGCAAGTTCATTATGTACCTCCAAAAAGCTATGTAGTTTCGGCAGACTTGCGCTAAAGGCGGAGAAAACATCCATGCCCCCAGAAAAGTCTTACTCTATAGTTTTACAGCAAAAAAATAAATATAGCAATTTTTTCACTTTTTTATCGGGCTGAACCTTCTTTCTTTGGCCGCCGGGAGAAAAAATAGCCATCACACGGATGGCTATTCTGTCGTTTTTGTGTAGCGGATGGTAATATCCTGCTTTACACTCTGGGAAGAAGGAATAGCATATTCCAGCTTCTGGTCATTGATATACAATTCAGTCTGGGAGGTGTTTCCTACTACGAGTACAGCCTCAGGCTCTTTCGACAAATCGATTGTCTGGCTTTCGGCAGAACCTTTTAAAAGCATTCCCTCGAAGAAAGAATAGCCTTTGCCATTCTTGATGCTCACCCAGGTTTCGCCCGTGCTGACCACTTTCAGCACGAATTGATCAGCATTTTTCACTTCATATACGGTATCATTGCCAGCTGACTCGACGACAGCAACTTCCTGTGCAGGCGGTTCCGGCTTTTCTTCTTCAGCCGGCTCTTCTTCCTCAGCAGCACCGCCGCCTTCTTCCTGGCCATCCTCTTCCTTAGGCTCTTCTTTTGCAAGATCATCCGACTGGCCGTACTCAACACCCTGCGTATTGCCATTATCGGCCGGCTCACCCTCATCTTTCCCGTTGTTTGCCATAACGATGAAATAATAGAGAAGCGCAATAACGCCGACAACAAAGACGCCAATCAGTATTTTCGGGAGCAGGTCCGCCAGCCTGGAGCTGCTGCCTGAAATATTTTTCCTGGTCTGAACCCTTGATAGCTTTTCCGGTATGTCATCACTTGCAGCGGTGACAGGGATGTCATTCTTATACTGCTCAAAAAGTTCTTCCGGATCTATGCCGACAGCCTCGGCATATTGCTTGATGAATGCCCGGACATAGAATTTGCCCGGCATCATGCTGTAGTTTCCTTCTTCAATGCCTACGAGATAGCGCTTCTGAATCTTTGTCGCTGTCTGAAGATCATCAAGGCTCATGCCTCTTTCGATCCTCGCCTCTTTTAAATGATTGCCTAGTTCTGTCAATACAAACACCTTCCACCTTACTAAAAATCAAATCCTCCAAAATCAGTCCCGGAGAACATATCATTATTCTCAACCACATCATACTTGATCTCTTCATTGTGATCATGGCGCAGTTCAATAATATAATCAAAATCCTCCATCGAATATTCTGTATTCTGCACAAAAATATCCGGATGCTCAACGACCTTGACTGCCGGAAGGCGCATGATCTCCCTCACCAGCTGCCAATGCCTTTCATTTGCCCTTCTGGTTGAAACGATCCCATCAATGATAAACAGATTATTTTCGTTGTATTCATCCTGAATCAGCTGATTCCGGATCGTCTGCTTAAGCAATGTCGATGACATAAACAGCCATCTCTTGTTGGCGCAGACACTTGATGCCACGATCGATTCTGTTTTGCCGACGCGGGGCATGCCCCTGATGCCAATCAGCTTATGTCCTTCCTGCTTGAACAGCTCTGCCAGGAAATCGACGAGCAGCCCCAGCTCATCCCGGACGAAACGGAACGTTTTCTTATCGTCTGCGTCCCTCTGTATGTATCGGCCATGGCGCACCGCCAGCCTGTCCCTCAGCTTCGGTTCCCTGAGCTTTATTACCTTTATTGTGTCCATTGTATGTAAAATAGACTCTAGTCTTTGGATTTGTTCATGATCTTTTGCAAGGATCAGCAATCCCCTTCGCCCTTCATCCACTCCATTGATGGTGACGATATTAATGGAAAGCATTCCAAGGAGCGAAGAAATGTCACCAAGCAGCCCAGGCCGGTTTTTTTGAATTTCATATTCCAGGTACCATTCCGTTTTTTCCATAGGTAAACCTCCCAGATCGTGCCAAATCCGACATTTTCCTGCATAATTTTGTCTAGCTTCTATAATAAATGATTTTCCCTGAAGATGAAAGAAAAAACCAATGTCTTTCGAATCATTCCTCATTTTTTTCATTGACTGCAAAGAAAAAAAGAGAGGGTTTGCCTCTCTTTGGAATGAACCTGTATGGAAAGTTCTATTGCTGCTGTGTTCCGTCGTTCTGAACAAGCTTGACCATCATATTGGCAATGGCATGCTGCTCTTCCTGGCTTGCCACTGACCATAGATCAGCCAACACCTTTTCCTGATCATTTTGCGGATCAACCTGTTTTGCAAGATAGTCGCCAATCTGATAAGCAAGGTCATTGACTACATCTTTGTTCATGCCTTCATTCTGGGCATGGTGAAGACGGTCTCCCAAGAAATCCTTCCAATGATTCCAGTTATCCAATACAGACATTGTTCGTACCTCCTTGTAGTATAGTACAAAGTTATTTTGCTTACAGGAGGGGCAAAATATGCATCTGTCTATAATTTTACGTGTACCAGCCGCCATTGATTCCCAGCACCTGGCCAGTGATATAGGAAGACCCTTCAGAAAGCAGGAAAGCTGCTGCATTCGCAACCTCTTCTGGTGCTGCCATCCGCCCCATCGGTATTTCTTCCTCTATCTCCATTATTTCCGATTCACTGAATGATTCCATCATCGGTGTTTTTACAGCACCAGGGGCTATCGCATTCACTCTCACCCCATTTAGGGCGACCTCCTTGCTCAAGGCTTTCACAAACGCGATCTGCGCACCTTTTGCTGCTGAATAGGCTGTTTCACAGGCGGCACCTGCCTGGCCCCAGATGGACGAAACCATGATTATGCTGCCCTGGCGCTTTTGGATCAATTTGGGCAGCAGCTCCCTGGTAAGCGCATAAGGAGACAGCACATGCACCCGCATCAGCTGTTCGAGAATCTGGTCGTCTGTATCTTCCAGTAATCCATAAAAGCCTGCCCCGGAATTATGGATAATCGCATCCAGGGAAAAGATGCTGCCGGCGATTTTCTTATAGCCGAGAGGATCTGCCAGATCACCCTGGACCGGGATATATTCCCCTTCGAATTGTGCAAGCTCTCCCAGCAGCTTCTCTATGGCCTCTATGTTCCTGTTATAATGCAGGTAAAGCGAGTGCCCCTCTTCAGCCAGCTTGAGGGCAATTGCCCTTCCTATGCCTCCGCTCGCACCGGTCACCAACGTAAATTTCTTCATTTTCTGTTCCGCTCCCTTTTCCACAATGACAGAAAGCGCCGGAAACCGGCGCTTTCCTTTTTATTTGGGAACAACCTGGCAGACAGTAAATCTGTCCTCGGACAGAAAAACATTTGCTGTCTCTTTCAGCTGTTCTAAACTGATTTTCTCGATTTCAGGCACCACTTCGAACAGGTCCATTTCATTGAAAGCATAACGGGTGAACTGGTTGGCGATATATTCGGGCGAATTGACGGAACGGAGGAATGCTCCGATTTTTTTCTTTTTCGTTCTGTCCAGCGCTTCCTGGCTGAATACATCGCCAGTCTTTGCTTCAACCAGCATGCTCCTCAATGTGCCGGCAAGCTGATCCGGATCGCTTGTGTCCCCTCCAAGCATCGCAAAGCCGAATCCCTGCTCTTGTGTATAATCATACGAGAAGGTTTCATCAATAAGCCCTTCCCTGTACAGCGTTTCGTAATTTTTGGAGCTTTTGCCGAACAGGATATCCAGCATAACATTCAGCGTCAGCTCATTCTTCAGCATTTCAGCGCCTTCCTGCTTCACATTAAGCGCTTTGACGCCCAATAAGCATTTAGAGCTTTGCACATTCATCTTCAGAACCTGCTTCTTCTCCGCAACACCGGTCATTTCCTGCTCAAACCTGCGTTCGATTGCCGGCTGGTCACTATATTCCTTTTTCTCCTGGTTGCTCCTGATCTGCCCCATAATCGCTTCAGGATCAACCGGACCGGTAACAAACAGCAGCATATTGCTCGGGTGGTAGAAGGTGTTATAGCATTCATACAATAGATCCTTGGTAATATGGGAGATTGATTCCACTGTTCCGGCAATATCAATTTTTACAGGATGATTCTGATACATATTCTGGATGAGGCCGAAATAAAGGCGCCAGTCCGGATTGTCATCATACATGGTGATTTCCTGCCCGATGATGCCTTTCTCCTTTTCTACGGTCTTTTCCGTAAAATAAGGATCCTGGACAAAGTCAATCAGTGTCTCCAGGTTCCGTTCAACGTCTGAGGTGCTGGAAAACAGATATGCTGTCCTTGTGAAAGAGGTAAAAGCATTGGCAGAAGCGCCCTGTTTGCTGAACTGCTGGAAAACGTCGCCGTCCTCTTTTTCAAACAATTTATGCTCAAGGAAGTGGGCGATGCCATCAGGAACCTTCACAAACTCCTCCTGTCCAAGCGGGACAAAGTGATTGTCCACTGAGCCGTATTTGGTTGTAAAGGTGGCATAAGTTTTGTTAAAGCCCTGCTTTGGCAGTATATAGACATCAAGGCCATTGGCCATTTTTTCGTAATATAATTTTTCTTTCAATTGGTCAAAAACGATCGTTTCCATTTATTCGCCCGCCTCCGTTCCTGTTAAGAAATATACGGTATCCATGCTGATTTTCTTTGCTGCGGCGACAATATCTTCTTTCGTGGCTTTGTCCATCTCATCCATCCACAGGTCAAGGGAAATTTCCTGGCCGGCAACTACGTTATGATAAAGGATCTCTGTCATCCCCCTGGCAGTGTCGATCGTTTCAAGCAGCTGATTCTTGATCACTGCCTTTGTCTGTGCCATTTCTTCTTCCGTAAAGTCGCCGTTTACCATGGCTTCCATCTGGTCTTTTATAATGCCGACTGCCTGGTCATAGTTTTTATTATCGATGCCGGACATGACCATCATCAATCCTTTATGGCTTTCAAGCCTGCTGGCGACGTAATAGGCAAGGCTTGCTTTTTCCCTGACATTGATAAACAGCTTCGAATGTGAAAAGCCGCCGAAAATGCCGTTGAAAACCTGGAGGGCGTAGTAATCTTTATCTCCATAGAGGATATTGGTCCGGTAGCCTATGTTGAGCTTCCCTTGTTTTACATCCTGGATTTCTTTGACTTCATTTACATCCCCACCTTCAGCGGAAGAACCGCGCGGAAGCTGCTTAGGCTCTCTCGGAGAGAACTTGAGATACTCCCCTGCCATCGCTTCAACTTCGCCAGGATCAACGTCACCGATCACATAAAAATCGAGCTGATCTTCTGCAAATGCCCGTTCATAATATTGGTAAAGCTTTTCAGGGGTGATGCTGTCGACTTCGTCCATTTCTCCGTTTACATGGAGGGCATAAGGCTCCCCTTTGCACATTTCTTCAACAAGCCTGAAATTGGAATATCTCATTTTATCATCAAACACAGATTGAATCCGCTGCTTTTGCGTCCTTTTTTCCTGTCTGACTGTTTCCTCATTGAATTTCCCATCCTGCGCATTTGGCTTCAGCAGGATTTCAGCAAGGAATTCAAAAGCCTTCCTTAACAATGGTGCCGGATCCGAAAGAAATTTCTCATTGGCGATATCCATTGAAAAAGTAACAACATGGTACTCGCCCTTTTTTGCCAAATCCACATACAGACTGGCGCCGTATAAATCATCAAGATGCGAGCGGAGAAGCCCTGTGGCTGGAAATCTGCTTGAACTGCTCTGCAGGACATACGGGAAAAGTGCTCTTAGAGTCGCATCTTCTTTTTGAAGAGGAGCTTTCATTTTCCAAATCAGTGTATTGGTTTTGAATTTGCCGGTCTTGACTATATGGAGGTCATACCCTTCCATCTTTTTTACGATTTCATCCATAACGGCCATATACATCCTCCTAAATTCCTGCTTTTCCAAAAGATAAGATAGTATATTTTTTTCTAATTTGATTACTGTCTAGCTCCAGCGCCTACCCCCTCGAGGTCACAAGCCAATCCTCCCAAAAAGGCAAAGAACGCCTTTCCGGGAGGTTCGTCTTGTGCTTGTCGGGGGTGAGCAAGGCGCTTGCGCTTTTCTTATCTTATGTAGACGCTGCTCAGGTTATTTTTTAATCTTCTCCATAAAAATAAAACATATTCTAACTATAACGTTTCCTAAATTGAGATAGCAAATGATTGATGCGCAGGGAAGGTATGCCAAAGAGGGTATTTTTGTGATAAACAAAGCAGCCCCTTTTATGGAGACTGCTCTTAGATTATACTTATCCGCTATTGGCACTCATGATTTTTTTTGATGGCAGCGTATTCTTCATGATAAGGCCGCTGCTGAAAATGGCCCTGCTTTTCCCGCTGGTTTTGGCCTGGTAAAGCAGGGCATCGGCTTCTTCAAGTGCAAGCTTTGTATTTCCGCTGCTTAAGAAACTGGCGCCAAAGCTCATTGTGACAGGCTGTTTCCCTCCGGCCATAACCTCCTGAGCCACACTGTCCAGAAGGCCCGTCAGGATGTTAATGACCTTTTCCTCGCGGTTCCCAGGGATAAGGAAGGCAAATTCTTCTCCTCCATAGCGGTAAATTCTGCAGCCGTTCAGCTTTTCAGCCCTCATGAAAGTGCGGCCCAGCTTTTTCAGCACTTCATCGCCTTCAAGATGGCCGTAATAGTCGTTGATACCTTTGAAATTATCTACATCAGCTAAAAGGATGAAGCAGGGTTCCGCTGTTTTTTCTATAAGGTTCAGGTGCTCATGGAATGCTCTTCTATTGGCAAGCCCGGTTAGGAAATCTGTGTACACCATTCTTTTTAATTTTTCGATCTGAGACTTTTGCCTCGTTTCCCTGACAGCGGCACCACCGGCCAGAATTCCGGTTATCCAGAGGCTCCCCAATGGAAGAAGAAGGTGTTCTGCATCTTGCCCTAAATCTGTCCCGGCCAGAATAGAAGCTGAAAAGAACAATGCTGAAAACAGTGCACCTTTAGTGCGCATCCTGATGGCTGCAGTCACGGTAAGCAGGATGGCCAGTGGATAAAAGACGGCAGCCCCGTCTCCAGAAATCATATACAGGACAGCTGCAGCAATATGGTCGCAGCCAGTCCATACAGCCGCAAGGCGCCTGCTTGCTTTTCCGTTTTTTATAAAGCTTGTACATATATGGGCAGCTGTAATATAGATGAAGGAAAATACGGCAAGGACTGCCGGAAGCGCTGTCTTCTCTGCCTGAAATGGAGCAGCTGGTGAATGGCTTATGAAGAGGACCAGAAGGAGAAAGAACCATCTGCTATAGGAAACAATCTTATCTGTATGATAATCATCGAAAAACAAGGATTTTGGCATATGACGGCCCCGATCAGAAATGATAGAATATTAACTATTTAATTTTAAGGCAGGTTTTTCCAAGAGTCAATCTATTCAGTTAATTTTTTCCTTAAATGGCAATCTATCAAAACAATTGAAAAACCCGGCCTGCATGACCGGGTTCAGTATGATTATCTTTTTCCTTTTATATATGGAGTACCGAGTGCCTTCGGTGCATCTGCGCGGCCGATGAAGCCTGTCAATGCCAGGATGGTCAGGACATAAGGCGCAATCAGCAGATAAACATTCGGAATGTTCTCAAGCAGCGGCAGGCTGGAGCCTACAATGCTCAAGCTCTGGGCAAAGCCGAAGAACAAAGCAGCGCCCATTGCTCCAAGCGGATGCCATTTACCGAAGATCAGTGCTGCCAAAGCCATAAAGCCCTGCCCGCTGATGGTAGCGTGCCCGAAGTCAGAAGAAATCGACTGTGCATAAACTCCGCCGCCGACACCTGCAAGCGCACCTGAGATGACTACGCCGATATAACGCATTCTTGTTACATTGATGCCCATCGTATCAGCAGCCATCGGATGTTCACCGACTGATCTCAGACGGAGGCCGAATGGCGTTTTGAACATCACATACCATGCAATGAAAGCGATGATGATAGCAACAAAGGATGTATAATAGGTATTGGAGAAAAGGATTTCCCCTATGATTGGTATATCGCTTAATAATGGTATATCGACCTTGCTGAAGCCCACCTGGATGATATCTGTCTGGCCTTTATCATAGATGAACTTGACAAGGAATAATGCAAGTCCGATTGCCAGCAGGTTGATGGCTACCCCGGAAACAGTCTGATCAGCCCGGAATGTGATGGAAGCTACCGCATGGATGAGGGCGAACAGTCCGCCGACAACCAGCGCTGCGACCAAAGCGAGCCATGGAGTTGCTTTTCCCAGTGAATCAACAAATGTCAGGTTAAATACGATTGCAGTGAACGCTCCTATAACCATTAATCCTTCGAGTCCGATGTTGACAACACCGGAGCGCTCAGAGAAATTTCCGCCCAATGCAGTGAAAATAAGCGGTGCCGCCCATAATAGCGTGGAAGGAACAATGATCAGCAAAATATCCATAAAGCCCACTTATTTCACCCCCTTCTTGCCAAACTTATCAATGACGATGCGAATCATGTAGCTGGCTGCTACAAAGAATACAATCAGCGCGATGATGATATCTACCAGTTCATTCGGCACTCCGGCCTCAAGAGGCATATTCAGTGCCCCTACTTTAAGGCCGCCGAACAGGATAGCGGCAAACACGATTCCGATCGGACCGTTTGCCCCTAGGAGCGCAACTGCGATTCCATCAAAACCGACGCCGGTGAACCCGCCTTTGATTGCTGCATAGCCAAAGGTGCCCAGACCTTCCATTGCACCGGCAAGCCCTGCAAAAGCACCTGAAATGACCATTGATAAAATAATATTAGAGCTTACATTCATTCCGGCATACTGGGATGCATGCTGGTTAAAGCCTACTGCCTTCAATTCATATCCTTTGGAAGTCTTCTCCAGCAGGAACCACATGATGAACACACAAACGAGTGCAATCAAAATTCCCCAGTGAAGCCTTGAATAGTCAGTGATGCTTTCAAAGAATGGTGATCTCAGAGAAGCTGACTCTGCGATATTTTCAGTTCTGTCCGCATTGTCAGTCAATACTGAACGAACAATATAGTTTGTTACATGCAAGGCAATATAGTTCATCATGATGGTCACGATAACTTCGTGAACCTTGAACTTAGCCTTCAGCAAGCCAGGGATGAATGCCCAAAGTGCACCTGCTGCCGCTGCTGCCAGTACAGCAAGCGGAAGATGAATGAACTTAGGGAGATCATCGAAGGCAAGCCCGACCCAGACAGCCGCAAGCCATCCGACAATCAGCTGCCCTTCGACACCTATATTGAACAGCCCTGTCCTGAATGCAAACGCTACAGCCAAACCGGCCAATATATATGGCGTTACCTGGCGGACGACCTCACCAGTGTAATACACTTCGCCAAATGCTCCGTTCCACAATGCTGTATAACCGGCAACCGCATCATAGCCTGTCGCAATCATGATGATGGTGCCGACAATAACTCCCAGCAGAACCGCTATTAAAGGAATCATTATATTTTTCAAACGACTAGACATTAGACTTTTCACCCGCTTCCTTTCTTTTCGACCCTGCCATCAGCAGCCCCAGTTCCTGCTCTGTCGTTTCAGCCGGATCTACGACCGCTACAATCTCACCTTCATAAATAACGGCAATCCGGTCGCTGACATTCATGATTTCATCCAGCTCGAAAGAAAGAAGCAGAACGGCTTTGCCGTTATCACGCTGCTCAATCAGGCGCTTATGGATGAATTCAATGGCCCCTACATCAAGGCCCCTTGTCGGCTGGGCAGCGATGAGCAAATCAGGGTCGCGGTCAATTTCACGGCCGATGATCGCTTTTTGCTGGTTTCCGCCTGACAATGCCCTTGCCTCTGTATACTCAGTCGGCGTTCTGACATCATATTCTTTTATCAGCTTGCGGGCCTTATCGTAAATCTCTTTAAAGTTTAATACACCATACCTGGAGAAAGGCTTTTTGTAGTATGTCTGCAGCACGATATTATCGCCAATCGGAAAATCCAGCACAAGTCCGTGCTTATGCCTGTCCTGAGGAATATGGCCGATCCCGCTTTCAGTGATTTTCCTTGGAGACAGATTTCTGATATTTTTTCCGTTCAGGCTGATGGTGCCGTCCTCTGCTTTTCTCAGTCCGGTGATCGCTTCGATCAGCTCTGTTTGTCCATTGCCGTCAACACCGGCAATTCCGACAATTTCGCCTGCTTTTATCTTTAAATTGAGATTGTTTACAACAGGGACGCCCCTCGAATCTTTAACCGTAAGCCCATTGATTTCAAATGCAACCTCTTTTGGATCTGCAGCCTTCTTATCTGTCTTGAACGTGACTTCACGTCCGACCATCAGGCTTGCCAGCGCATTCGGGTCTGTCTCGCTTACGTTGACTGTTCCGATGCCGACACCTTTGCGGATGACTGTAACCCTGTCGCAGACCTCCATGATCTCTTTCAGCTTGTGCGTGATCAGGATAATAGATTTGCCTTCCTTGATCAATGTCCGGAAAATCTGGATCAGCTCGCCGATTTCCTGCGGAGTCAGAACAGCGGTCGGCTCATCAAAAATCAGGATTTCAGCTCCCCTGTATAACGTCTTCAGGATTTCAACACGCTGCTGCATCCCTACAGAAATATCGGATATCTTTGCCTGGGGATCTACGGATAAGCCGTAGCGCTCAGAGATTTCCCTTACTTCCTGTTCAGCTTTTTTAATATCGATTCTCCCGGCGGTTGTTGTTTCTTTTCCGAGAATGATATTTTCAGTGACAGTAAACGTGTCGACCAGCATGAAGTGCTGATGGACCATGCCGATGCCAAGGTCATTGGCTATGTTCGGGTTAGTGATGCTGACCGGCTTTCCGTTGACGCGGATTTCACCTTTTTCAGGCTGATACAGGCCAAACAGCACGTTCATCAGCGTTGATTTTCCTGCCCCGTTCTCACCTAAGAGAGCGTGGATCTCACCCTTCTTCAATTGAAGAGTAATATTGTCGTTTGCGACGATGCCCGGAAATTCTTTGCGGATATTGAGCATTTCAATAACGTATTCCATTCTTCCACTCCTCGCACAAATTAATAGAAAATATAGTAGTAAGAGGTCATACCTTAGAAGCTGTAAAAAAATCCGGCAGGTGCCGATTCCTCCGGCCTGCGGCTTTGCATTCCGGTTTTCAAGGTTTCTTAAACATCTATATTTCAGAGAAGATATCTAAAACACTAAGTGAAAGGCAGAATCATTCTGCTCTTCAATTAATGTTCCAGCCTGCAATTTGCATTAAAAAGGAATAAGTGGGCCTTACAACCCCCTTATTCCCTTTTTGTATTATTCAGCCTTGAAGTTTTCAAGCTCAGCTCTTGTACCAGGTACAACAACATCGCCGCTCTTGATTTTATCCTGCCACTCAGTTACAGCAGCTTCGATGTCGGATTTCACAGAAACTTCGTCATTGATTTCTGCAAGGCCTACACCGTCTTCAGCTAAACCGTAAGTAGTGATTTCGCCGCCAGGGAAGTTGCCTTCCATAGCTTTTGTTGAAAGGTCTTTCACTGCATTGTCAACGCGCTTAAGTGCAGAAGTGATGATGACGTTATGGTCGCCGACAACACCTTCAGCTGTCTGGTCGGAGTCAACGCCGATTGCCCAGATTTCTTTAGAAGGATCTTTCTGCTTAAGGTCGCGTGCTTCTTTGAATAGTCCGTTACCAGTTCCTCCGGCAGCGTGGAAAATAACATCTGCTCCAGAAGAGTACATCTTAGCAGCAATTGTCTGGCCAAGTTCAGCTTTATCAAATGCGCCAGCGTACTGTACATCTACTTGTGCTTCAGGGTTGATCGCCTGTACACCTGCAAGGAAGCCGGATTCGAAGCGCTCGATAACTGCTCCTTCAATACCGCCGATGAAGCCGATTTTGTTTGATTTAGTTGTTAGACCAGCTGCAATCCCAGCAAGGAAAGAAGCTTCCTGCTCTTTGAAAAGGATGCTTGCAACGTTAGGCTGCTGTACTTCTGCATCAACGATCGCGAAGTGGGCATCTTTCTGCTGCTGAGCGATTTCATCAACAGCTCCCTGCATCATGAATCCAATACCGAATACAACATCAAAGTCTTGGCGAACAAGGTTGTTCAGGTTTGTTGCGTAATCAGCGTCTGATTGTGACTGAAGATAGTCAAAGCCGCCTTTGCCTTTTTCCAGGCCGTTTTCTTCACCAAATGCCTGAAGACCTTCCCAGGCAGATTGGTTGAATGATTTATCATCAACACCGCCGACATCAGTTACCATTGCAACAGAGAATGCTTTTTCTTTGTCTGTGCCGCCATCACCAGCTGCATCGTCTTTTTCTTCACTGTTTCCGCAAGCACCAAGAATCGTGCCGGCTGCAAGAACAAGTGACAGCGCCAAACCAAATTTACGCTTTTTCAAGGTTTGTACCCCCCAAGGAATTTGTTTGAAATTTTAGCAGGAATATTCTGAAAAACAGATTTGTTTTCGCTTTCACTTCCGCAAAAAAATTATATTCTCCTGCGAAGGACATGGAAGCTGAACTTGTCGGCCTTAAAATAATTCACCGAGTAAAGGACTGGTTCATCCATTTCGTCGTAATGCATCTGCTTTAACACAAGCAGTGCAGTTTCCGGTTCACATTCTAGAATCGGGGAAATCTTCTCGTGGTAGCCGATCGGTTCAATCTGGGCAACGGCATAGGTGATTTTTTTATTGGCTTCTTCTTCGAGCACATTAAAAATCGATTCCTGGTCATGCGTGAAGCTTTCCGGGAGTATCTTTTCCGGCAGCTTGTCCACACAGTAGACTACAGGCTCCCCATTCGCTGTCCTGACCCTTTCGATAACCACAATCCCTTCCTCCGCCGAACATGAGAAACGACGCACATCCTCTTCGGTCGGCCCCTGAGTGACTGAGCTTAAGAATACGGTTCCTGGTTTCATCCCTGCCTGCAGAATCATATTGGTCACGCTGTTAAGCTGCTCGATTCCTGAAGTGAAGAGAGGCTTTGCATTCACAAAGGTTCCTACACCATGCCTGCGGATAATCACGTTTTCTTCTTCAAGAATACGGAGCGCTTCACGCAGTGTAGCTCTGCTTACTCCAAGCTGCTTTGCAAGGTCAAATTCAGAAGGAAGCTTTTCTCTTTCTTTATAGAGCCCTTCTTCAATGTCCTGCTTTAATCGATCGATGACTTGCAGGTATAGATGCCGGTTATCTGACTTAATTGACATGCAGGGTTCCTCCAACCTTTTTTCTCAAGACATCAGACCTCTGATGTTTAATGATTCCTACTAATCGAAAATACTATAACACTTTTTATTTAATAAATAAATAGAATTTCGAGAATTTGTCGAAAAAAGGTGGTTTAGATCCCTTTATCAGAAAACACTTAAAAATCCCCCGATTCAGAAACGGAAATACTAGGAAAAACCATTCTTTTTTAAGCGCTTTCCTGTTATTTATTCCCTAACTAAATTGAAATTTCTTCCATAACGCAAGACTCGCTGACTATAAAAATAGTGCCGGCCCTCCAATACTATGAAAGCGCTTTTAATAGTATAACCTTATTCGCTTCTGTTCTGCTATCTTTTTTTCAGCTCAAAAAAAAAACCGGTCTCCCCGACCGGTTTTTTTCCGATTATGAACTTGCTTCCTCTGATGCCTTGGCAACCAGGACCGCCCTAGGCTTGCTGCCTTCGTATGGTCCTACAATCCCCCTCAGCTCCATTTCATCAATGAGCCTTGCCGCCCGGGTATAGCCGATTCTGAAGCGCCTCTGAAGCATGCTGACGGATGCAGTCTGCATCTCCACTATTAGCTCCACCGCTTCTTCGTAAAGGTCATCATCAACCTCTGACGCCGTTTCCGGCACATCATCGGGGATCATCTCTTCCTGATACTGCGCTTTCTGCTGGGAAATGACGAAATCGACTACCTCTTCAACTTCTTCGTCGGAAAGAAAAGCGCCCTGGACCCTGACCGGCTTAGAAGCGCCGACAGGAAGGAACAGCATATCCCCCCGTCCAAGGAGCTTTTCTGCTCCTCCCATGTCCAGGATGGTCCTGGAATCAGTCATGGAGGATACTGCAAAAGCGATCCTTGAAGGAATATTCGCCTTGATGACACCTGTGATGACATCTACAGATGGACGCTGGGTCGCGATGATCAAATGGATCCCTGCGGCCCTCGCCATCTGTGCGAGCCTTGTAATGGCATCCTCAACGTCCGAGGATGCCACCATCATCAGGTCTGCCAGCTCGTCCACAATGACGACGATATAAGGCAGGAGGGGCTGCTGTGCCTCTTCTTCTGCATTATGCCGTTTAACATGCTCATTATAGCCTTCAATGTTCCGGGTCCCTGTATGGGAAAATAATTCGTAGCGCCTTTCCATCTCACTGACCACTTTTTTCAGCGCCTGTGACGCTTTCTTTGGATCGGTGACAACAGGTGCCAGCAGATGGGGCGCACCGTTATACACATTCAGCTCGACCATTTTCGGGTCGATCATCATCAATTTCACTTCATGCGGCTTGGCGCGCATCAGGATGCTTGTGATAATGCCATTGATGCAGACACTTTTCCCGCTGCCCGTTGCCCCGGCAACAAGCAAATGGGGCATCTTATTCAGCTCAGCCAGGACAGCTTCGCCTGTGATATCGCGGCCAAGGCCGATCATCAGCTTGCTGTCCGGCCTGTCGTTCTGCTTGGACTCCAGCACTTCACGCAGAGACACCATGGCAACCTCTGTATTCGGCACTTCAATCCCCACCGCCGATTTGCCAGGGATCGGGGCCTCGATCCTGATTCCCTTTGCTGCAAGGGCAAGGGCCAGGTCATCACTTAAACTTACGATTTTGCTTACCTTCACGCCCACATCGGGATGGACCTCATACTTGGTTACTGCCGGCCCTAAATGGACCTGAGTAACCCGGGCCTTGACCCCGAAGCTCTGGAAGGTGCGCTCAAGCTTGGCGGCATTGGCATGTATCTGTTCATACTCACCGCTTTGATCCGCCTGCCTCGGCAGAGTAAGAAGGCTCAGCGGAGGAAGCTCATAGTCCACATTTTCCACCTCTGTAAAAGTGATGGCTGGTGCAGACTCTTCCTCTGCTGCCTCTTCGCCGCCCGGCTTGGACTTCCGTTTTGCTGCTTCCGGCACGGGTTCGGGCTGCTGCTGGTAAGCCCGCTCAGCGAAGCTTGAAATGATCGGTTCAGGCGAAGGCTCTTCTTCAGCCGGCAGCGGCGGCTGGGAAATATTGGCGGACGGTTCAGGCTCCCGCTCTTCGGCTGACTGGCGCAGCTCTTCCTGCCTCTGCCTCCGCTCATCGCTTCTTTCACGGAATTTACGCTTCGATTCCTTCATATCTTCCAAAAACGCTTCCCATTGCTTTTTGATGAAGCCCCAAATGGAGATAAACAGCTTGCCTGCGGCTTCCCCAAAGGTCTTTCCGGTCAGCAGCACAAGCCCGATTATAATCAGTAAAGCAGCAATCAGCTTTGTGCCGGCTTCATCAAACAAGAAGTAAGACATCGCAAACAGCACCGAGCCAACCATGCCGCCGCCGAGATCGGTCGTGCTCGTTTCGCCGCCTGCCTCCATCCAGAATAGCTCCCATGTGTTGCCGATGACGCTTGGATCTTCAAACTTGCCGCCGTTTGAAAGCAGCTGGAAAAGTGTCACATGGCTGAGAAGCAGCATGGACGCGATGACCAGGTACAGCCCCATCAGCTTAGTATGGAAAAGATACGGCCGTTCCCTTTTCCACATCAGATATCCTCCATACACAGCCATCCCCAGAAGTCCCAGTATGTACCATTCTCCCATGAAAAAACGGAAGAACATGACGATCGATGTCCCGACCGCACCGAGTTTTGCTATTGAAATCACTGACAGAGCAATCATTATCAATCCAGTCAGTTCATATTGCACAGTTTTTTTCAGTTTTTCTTTGCTCTTCGATTGCCTTCTTTTTCTTTTTGCCATTTCATCACCCTGTACTGCAGATTTCTATCCTGATTCATTATTGCCTCAGCCGGTATGCGGCAGACGTCCGCCACTCATCTTAAAACAAAGAAAACCCGGCAGACTGCCGAGCCCTAAAAAGGCGGAGCATAAACGGAACTGCCCTTTCTCCATCCCGGCAATCCGGCCGCACCGCTGCTTCCTTGAAAGCCGCAGCATGACAAGGAAAGCAGCCATATGGCTGCTCTTAGTAGTATAACAATATTATAGCATATAGCCCGGATTTTGGGTTATACTATTGTAATTTTAGAACCGGGCATGCATCTATCATCCAGAAAATGATTCGGGTCTGTGCTCATGACCCTTATCACTGTATATTGCTGGGGCATATCACCGACAGCTTCGGCAAGCACAGGTATCCCTTCAAAAGAAAGGAATTTTTGTCTGGCAAATGCGCTTTCTTCCGGCTGGAAAATCAGCTCCTGGGGCATCGATGTGTATAAAATCATTGCACCAGCCCCTCTTCCTTGCCTTTGTTCAGGTCAATCAGCTCATTCAGCTTCTTAAGGGCCGGCCCGACACCGCCGACTGCATCAATCAAGCCGTAGGATACCGCATCTGCACCGACTACATTCGTTCCAATATCCCTGGTCAGATTTCCTTTTGCAAACATCAGGTCCTTGAATTGCTGCTCAGACACCTTTGAATGCCCTGTCACAAAATTGATGACCCTATCCTGCATCTTGTCCAGATATTCAAAAGTCTGCGGGACCCCGATGACCAATCCAGTCAGGCGGATCGGATGGATCGTCATTGTTGCCGTTTCCGCTATAAAACTATAGTCACAGGATACAGCAATCGGAACACCGATGCTATGCCCGCCTCCAAGTACGATTGATACGGTCGGCTTAGAAAGGGAAGCAAGCATTTCAGAAATGGCCAGCCCGGCCTCTACGTCTCCCCCCACTGTATTCAGGATCACCAGCAGCCCTTCAATTTTTGGGTTTTGCTCTATTGCTACAATCTGGGGGATCAGATGCTCATATTTCGTCGTTTTATTTTGCGGCGGCAGCTGAAGATGCCCTTCGATTTGTCCGACGATCGTCAAACAATGAATGGTTGTATCCTGTGAAAGCTGGGGCACATTCGTCTGGCCCAGCTGCTGTATTTTTTCCATCAGTGCTGATGGTTTATCTTCCTTGGGCTGTTCCGGACTTCCTCCGCCTTCATTGGCATTTTGAAAAAAATTCTCATCCATCCTGTATTCTCCTTTCAAGGCTTAATATCGTTAGTATGGACGCCAATGCCTTTTTCATTCCGGCACAGCCAAAAAACGGGCAATTCTTTCCCGCGGGAGGATTTACAGTTTTAATCAAAATAAAGGCCATGAAGCAGCTGCTTCATAGCCTCTTAACATATGCTGTAATCTATTGCTTCACTTCCATGATGATCGGCAGGATCATCGGACGGCGCTTTGTTTTTTCGTAGAAGAATTGATTGAGCTCATCGCGCATATCCTGTTTGACAGCAGCCCAGTCAAAACTTTCTTTCTGGGAGCCGCGATGGACGATTTCCTTGACCATATCGGCTGCCTGAACCAGCAGCTTTTCAGATTCCCGCACGTATACAAAACCGCGTGAAATGATTTCAGGCCCTGCCGCTATCTGCTTATCATGGCGGTTCAGCGTCACGACAACGATCAAGATCCCGTCCTGTGAAAGCAGCCTTCTGTCCCTCAGGACGATATTCCCGACATCACCAACGCCGATCCCGTCAATGAGTACATTTCCAGCCGGCACCCGGCCGCTTTGCTTGATTCTGCCATCCTTGATTTCAAAGACATCCCCTTTTTCAGGAATGAGGATCGAGTCCTGGCTGATTCCGCATTCTGCTGCTAGCTTTCCATGCGATTTCAGGGTTTTATATTCTCCATGCACAGGGATGAAATGTTTCGGCTTCATCAGATTGATCATGAATTTCAATTCTTCCTGGCTTCCATGGCTTGATGCAGTGGCACTGTTCTTTCCGGTGATCACGGTCGCTCCGGCCCTGTAAAGCATATCCATCGTCTTATAGATGAACACTTCTCCCCCTCTGATCGGGGCAGCAGCGAGGTAGACGGTGTCACCTTCCTGGATCGTTACCTGCCTGTGGGTCCTTTTCGCCATTTTCTGCAGCGCCTCGATCGGCTCGCCCTGGGAGCCGGCCGTCAGGATGACCACTTCATGGTCCCTGAAGCTGCCAAGCTCTGATAAAGGTATGAGGATATCATCTTTGACAGCCAAATAACCGAGCTGGACTGCCAGGTCATATACCTTTTGGATGCTCTTCCCTGCCACAGCAACTTTCCTGCCGCTTTCCTCTGCCGCATCGAATATATGCTGTATCTGAATTAAATCAGAAGCAAAGCAGGCTGCGATGACCCTTCCTTTTGCGCTATAGAATGCATGTGCCATCGCTTTTTGCACGACTGCCTCGGATGTTGAGTATCCGGGCCTTTCTGCATCTGTACTGTCTGACAGAAGGCATAATACCCCATTGTCGCCGATTCCGGCCATTTTTCCAATCTCCGCTTTGTACAATTCAGGAGCAGCCTGGTCAAACTTAAAGTCGCCAGTGTAGACGATGCTTCCCTCTGAAGTATGGATGCATATTCCGACTGAATCAGGGATGCTGTGATTGGTCCGGAAAAATGATACACTCGAATGTTCAAATTCAAGCACTGAATCGGAATTGATTTCAATCAGTTCTGCTTTGCCCCTGTAGTCCTGCTCCTTCATCTTCGCCTTGGCCAAAGCAAGGGTCAGCTTTGTGCCATAGACGGGGACAGATACCTTTTTAAGCACATAAGAAAGAGCCCCAATGTGGTCCTCATGTCCATGTGTCAGGAAAATGCCACGGATTCTGTCTTTATTCTGTACCAGATAGGAAACATCGGGAATCACAATATCAATCCCAAGCATTTCGTTCTCCGGAAACATTAGCCCTGCGTCGATGACGTACAGATCTTCATCCACTTCTGCAAGGTACATATTTTTGCCGATTTCCCCGACGCCGCCGAGGGCGATCAGCCTGATGCTTTCATTTTTTCTATTATTCACCTAAAAGCTCCTCCAATGCTGTTTCGGCTGTGCCCCGGACAGGGGCGAGCCTTTTTAATATATATAGCTGTATAGCTTAACACGCTTATAAACAGAAAACGTCCTTAAAACTTTTATGTATACTGACTGCATGGTTCAGCAAAAAAACATGATGGCGGCCTAAAGCCGGGACCGGCTTAGGAACGGATCTGACAGGCAAACCTATTTCCTAGGATAAGCCATCACTCTTCCTTCCTGAATCCGGAGCAGCCCACACTGGTTTCTGGCCTTCCTCACAGCTGGCCTGCTTTATGGCAAAGCAGCCCCTATTCAAGGCCGCTTTTATCTATGAAAGAATATTCAAAAAATGTATTGCATAATCGGACGAGTTCAGTTACACCCATTATACTTGATTAATGAATTTTATGACAACCAATTTTATTTTTTCGTATTGGGGGCAGCGGTCATCTCTATAGGAAAAGACCGGGAGCAATGCTCTCCGGCCTGATAGGGATCGTTTTATTTAGTTTTGGAACAAGTTGAGCAGTGCGGCTCTTTCCTGTTCGGTAAGAGGAACAAGCGGCAGCCTTACTGAACCTGTGTCGATGCCCTTCAGCTGAAGCGCAGTCTTGACTGGGACCGGACTTGGTGCGGCAAAGAGGCCTTCCATGAGCGGAAGGAGCTTCTGATGCTTGGCAGCAGCTTCTCCGACATTTCCCTCAAGGAAAGAAGAGATCATGCTCTGCATTTCAATCCCGATCACATGAGAAGCTACAGAAACCACTCCTGCTGCGCCTATCGCCATCGCTGGAAGCGTCAATCCATCGTCTCCAGAATAAAGAAGGAAGTCTTCATCAGTGCCGGCAATGATCGCTGTCATGCTGTTCAAATCGCCGCTCGCTTCTTTGACAGCCTTGATGTTAGGAATCTGTGACAATCTGATCACTGTTTCCGGCGCGATATTGACTACAGACCTTCCCGGGATATTGTAAACCATGACAGGCAGGGATGTGCTTTCAGCAACCGTTTTGAAGTGCTGGTACAATCCTTCCTGGTTTGGTTTATTATAATACGGAGCAACGACCATAACGGCATCCACACCGATCTGCTCCGCTTTCTTTGTCATCTCAACAGAAGCATACGTATCATTGCTGCCTGTTCCTGCAATGATAGGGATTCTTTTGTCGACCACTTTGACGACATGCTTGAACAGAGCCAGCTTTTCTTCTTTTGTCAGTGTCGGCGATTCCCCTGTTGTGCCGGCAACCACGAGGGAATCTGTTCCGTTCTCGATTAAATGGTTGATAAGCTGCGTTGTTTTTGTAAAATCCACATGGCCTTTTTTATCAAAAGGCGTCACCATTGCTGTAGAAACTCTTCCAAATAGAACCATTCTTTACAACTCCCTGCCTATATATCTGTCTGTTCGAATTCTAAGGACTCATGCTCAAGCTGAAAGGCATCATGAAGGGCATTGACTGCCTTGACAAGATCCTTCTGCTTGACCAGCACCCAGATGGTTGTATGGCTGTCCGCTGACTGGAGGATTCTGATGCTTTCCTCTGAAAGTGCCGTGACAATCTTTGAAGTGACACCCGGTACTCCCGCCATTCCTGCTCCCACAACGGAAACCTTGGCACAATGCCGCTCAAGCACCGGCTCATGGCCCAGCTGCTCAAGCGTTTTGACCGCTTTGTCAGCCATATCCTCAGAAACGGTATATACAACGCCGTTCGGCGAAATATTGATAAAATCGACGCTGATCTGTTCATTGGCCATTGCTTTGAAGACCTCTGCCTGCAGGTTGTACTGGTCCTTTTTGGCAAAGACCTTGATCTGCGTCACATTGGACAAATGCGCGATGCCGGTTACAGGGCGCTCTTTAATATCGCTGCCGCGGCTGTTTTTATTGATGCTTGTGACCAGTGTTCCAAGTCCGTCGGAATAAGTGGACCTGATTCTGATCGGCACCTTGGCCTGCATGGCGATCTCCACCGCACGGGGATGGATGACCTTGGCTCCCTGATAGGCAAGATTGCAGACCTCTGTATAGGTGACCACTGAAAGCGCCCTTGCATTCTCGGCGATGCGCGGGTCGGCCGTCATGATGCCTTCTACATCTGTAAAGATATCAATCCACTCTGCCTGAAGCGCAGCCCCGAGAGCAGCGGCTGATGTATCGCTCCCGCCTCTGCCGATGGTCGTGATATCGCCATTCTTGGCTGCTCCCTGGAAGCCTGCCACTACGACGACATCGGATTCCTCAAGCTCCCTGAGCAATCTGTCGCATTTCATTTCAATGATCTTCGCGTTCGTGAAATCGCTGTTGGTCCTGAAGCCGGCCTGTGCACCCGTCAATGCGGATGCCTCGATGCCTTCTTCCTTCAGCATATTGGTGAACACAATGCTCGAAATGGTTTCGCCGCATGATAAAAGAAGATCATTTTCCCGCTTGCTGATTTTGCTGCCGCTCCCGCCGATCAGCGATAAGAGGGTATCAGTTGCGTACGGATCTCCCTGCCGCCCCATTGCGGAAACAACAGCCACTACTTTATAGCCTTCCGACAAAGCTTTTTTAATATGCCTTTTTGCGTGCGCCCGGCTGCTGTCATCCCGTACGGATGTGCCTCCGAACTTCTGGACGATTATCTTCATCGTAACACCTCAAAAATATCCGTTTCCACTTATTTCACCAATTCCAGTTTGATTAAGCTTTCAGCGATCTGCACAGAATTCCAGGCAGCGCCTTTCAACAGGTTATCAGAGACTACCCACATGTGGAAGCCTTTGTCATTGTCAAGGTCCTTGCGGATCCGGCCGACAAAGATATCGTTTTTGCCTACACAATCTGCAGGCATCGGGTAGATTTGGTTTTCAGGATCATCCTGAAGCACAACACCAGGGGCATCCTTAAGGATGTCTTTGATTTCCTGTGCATCCACACCTCCGGCTTCCAGCTCAAAGTATACTGACTCCGAGTGGCCGGTTGCTACAGGCAGGCGGACACAGGTAGCCGCCACCTGAAGATCAGGCATATCCATGATTTTTTTTGTTTCGTTGATCATTTTCATTTCTTCAAATGTAAATCCATTATCCTGGAACATATCAATTTGAGGGATGGCATTAAAGGCAATCTGATAATGCTTTTTGTCGCCTTTGACCGGAAGGATCTTCGGCTCATGCTCTTCATTATTAATGATCGCCTTAGTCTGGCTGTACAGCTCTTCAACTGCCGCAGCGCCAGAACCGGAAACAGCCTGATACGTAGAAACAATGACCTTGCTCAAGCCATGCTTCTTCCGCAGCGGTTCAAGGGCTGCAACCATCTGAATGGTAGAGCAGTTCGGATTGGCGATAATCCCATTATGCTTCTTAAGGTCTTCTTCATTCACCTCAGGGACAACGAGCGGCACGTTTTCCGACATGCGGAATGCGCTTGTATTATCAACCACAATGGCGCCATGCTCAACAGCATGCGGAGCGAGCTCTTTTGAAACGCCGCCGCCTGCTGAGAATAATGCGATATCTACACCGGCAAAGCTCTCCGGCTTCGCTTCTTCCACTATATATTCATTTCCTTTATAACTTACCTTTGTGCCGGCTGAGCGGGCAGAAGATAGTAAAGTTAATTTCGATACAGGGAAATCTCTGCTTTCTAAAGTCTGCAGCATCTGCTGTCCAACAGCTCCGGTAGCTCCGACGACTGCAACGTGAAATCCTTTTTTGTTCTCCATCCAAAACTTCCCCTTCCAGCATACAAAATGATTAATCGATTTTAGGCTGCTTTTTCTTTTACAGGCAATATAAGAGGACGGCAGCTGTTGATTTCTTCGCCACCGCCATTCTTATTGTAGTATAGCATTCACTATGCTTCCAGTATATGAGATGATGGTCCAATGATTGAATAGCTGGACAAACTCATATTTAATATTTTCATTTTAACATATTCACCCGTTAAAGAAATAAACTTTTTTATGATGGAAGGTGCAGAGATCAGTTGCCGTCTTTATAGCGTTCAACAATGACCGGCTGGAGCTGTTTTCCCGTGATGGCCGCTTCAATCGTTTCTGAAAGCAGGGTCATTCTGGCAACCATGGAATTGGGCTTCTTAACTGGATCATCCTGTCCGAATGGGATGAAGTAAATATTCTTCACTGCCATCAGCCTCATCAGATTCATTCCGTTCAGCCCAAGGGCATCATTTGTGGAGATGCCGACTACAACAGGACTCTGGTTCCTGAGCGTTGCCTTTGCCGCCATCAGGACCGGGGAATCTGTCATCGCATTGGCGAACTTGCTCATGGAGTTTCCTGTCAATGGCGCAATGACCATGCAGTCCAGCGGTATCTTCGGTCCGAGGGGTTCTGCCTTTACAATCGAATCGATCACCTTATTGCCAGTCAGGTTCTCGATTCTCGCAATCCAATCCTCCCCCGCACCAAATCTCGTTTCAGTATTCTGAACAGTGCCGGTGACAACCGGGAGCACCTCTGCTCCTGCATTGACAAGCTTTTCAATCTCAGGGAATACAGCATCATAAGTACAATGTGAACCAGTAAGGCCAAACCCGATCTTTTTACCTTTAAGCGTCATGGTATTGCCCCCTTTTATTTTGAATGTCATCGGCCAGCAGAAGGGCCAGCACATTGGCCAGAATCTGCCCTGCTGTTTTCGGGGCAACAATTCCTGGAAGTCCCGGGGCCAGCAATGCCTTGATGCCCCTCTTTTCGGCATAGCGGAAATCTGTCCCGCCAGGCTTTGATGCCAGATCAATGATCAAGGTATGGACCGGCATCTTGCTGATGACCGAAGCACTGACAATCAGATGCGGTATGGTGTTAATGCAAATGTCCGTATCTTTGACAAATGACTGAATATCATCCAAATGGAACGGAGTGAGCCCCATTTCAGTAATTCTCGCAATATGCTCGCTTTTTCTTGCGCCAACCTTTACCTTTGCCCCTAAAGAGTGAAAGGTTCTTGCCACACTCATACCGACTCTGCCCAGGCCAAGCACCACCACATTGGATCCGTGAATGGTAAAATCAGTGTGCTGGATGGCCATCATGATCGTCCCTTCAACAGTCGGAATCGAATTATAGATGGCAATGTCGTCCCTCTCAAACAGCTGCACCAGCCTTCTGTCATTCTGACTGGTGATAGCATCCAGATAGGAATTTGTAATGCCGGAATATATGGTGCAGTGCGGCTGTGTTTGGGCGATCATATCTTCTGTTAAAAACACTTTCTCATTTGAAAATATAGTCTCAACCTGCCCTTCCAGATTGGTGCCTGGCACAGGCAGGATTATGCTATCCAGAGCTGAAAAATCTACTTCATCCACTTTCTCCTTCGATGCTCCGGTAAAAGCATGATCCAGCTGCTCAAAGCCAATCAGCAAGAGCCTGGCATCCAGTTCTGTCAGCTTCCTGATGATCTCCAGCTGCCGGGCATCCCCGCCCATCACTGCTATTTGCATCCCTGTCAGCATGAAATATTCACCTTCTTCTAAAGAATCTTACAGGAATCTAAAGTCTCATACATAACTACTCCAACATCCTATGACAGCAACCCAGATAAGGTGAGTTTTTTAAGGCAGAAATATGGGCGGACAGATAATGCTGAACATAAACCTAAACCAATGCGGAGGACGCTTGTCTGAGAGAACACTATCAAAAGTCCATAATGGCAAAACAAAAGGGGTGCAGAATGAAAGATCATTCCGCACCCCTTTTGCCAGCAGCCGCATGCTTCACTAACGGCCGCCACGCCTTGTTCTGCTGATCAGCTGTCATCTTCAGGCATATCAATGATAATCATATCATTGCCGATTTTCTTGATATGCTGCCAGGGCACTGTAATTTCCCCTCCCTGACGCTTCAGGCCGAACCATTTCAGCGACGGAATGAGGAGGGCCTTGATTTGTCCGTCCTTTTCATTTATTTCAAGGTCAGTCTGGCCCAGCACTCCAAGGCGCTCAGCTTTTTTCGCATCAACTATTTCCTTCCCGCTCAGCTCACTGAGTCTCACGCAAATCCCCCCAGTCTTTGTCCTCAATATATATTTACGGCAGGAAATTGATTTTAGAAGCATTCCATCTTTTCGATTGATAAAAACATAGGGGGGCAAGGTTGAGGGTTTTTGCTGGAGGCACTGGCACCCTCTATTCTGAAAAATGACTTTCAGAGGGCCTTAGTCAGCTGGACTAACACCCTCTATTTTGTAAATTGACTTTCAGAAGGCTTTAGTCGGCCGGACTAACACCCTCTATCCCGCAAAATGACTTTCAGAAGGCCTTAGTCGGTCCGGACTAACACCCTCTATCAAGCATTGTGGCTCTCAGAAGGCTTTAGTAAGCTGCACTAGCACCCTCTATTCCGCAAAATGACTTTCAGAGGGCCTTAGTCGGTCCCACTAACACCCTCTATCCAGCAAAATGACTTTCAGAAGGCCTTAGTCGGCCGGTCTAACACCCTCTATCCAGCCAAACTGGCTCTCAGAGGGCCTTAGTCAGCCGTACTAACACCCTCTATCAGGCATTCTGGCTCTCAGAAGGCCTTAGTCAACCGCACTAACACCCTCTATCCAGTCAAACTGGCTCTCAGAGGGCCTTAGTTGACCGCTCACTAACACCCTCTATTCCGCAAAATGACTTTCAGAAGGCCATAGTCGGTCCCACTAGCACCCTCTATCCAGCAAACTGGCTCACAGAGGGCCTTAGTTGACCGCTCACTGGCACCCTCTATTCCACCAATCACTCATAGGGGCTCAATTGGCAGCAGTTGATGCCTCCTCTATCCAGTTTCCCCAAAGTTCCATCTGAGCTTTGGCCAAAACATAACAAAAACCCGGCACTCACGCCGGGTTCAAGTCACTTCTCTATTTAAGCCAGATTCTTTGGCAGTACGCCGTCAGGGCTGATCAATGAAACAGAGAATTGGTCTGAGAAGATGGAGTTTGCCATTTCGTTGACTCCCGCTTCTGAGACTTTATCAATTTGTTCGACTATCTCATCGAGTGAACGGTGCCTTCCGAGCAGCAGTTCGTTCTTGCCATTGCGGCTCATGCGGCTGTTTGTGCTTTCAAGGCTCAGCATCAGGCTTCCCTTCATCTGTTCCTTGCTGTTTTTCAGCTCTTTCTCAGTGATGCCGTCCCTCTTCAATGTAGCAAGCGTTTCCTGGATTGTTTCAAACAGTACATCCAGCTGCTTGGCTCCGGTTCCGCCGTAAATCGTAACCATTCCCGTATCCTGGAATGAAGAGTGATAAGAAAAGACAGAGTATGCCAGTCCTCTTTGTTCTCTAACGTCCTGGAACAGGCGGCTGCTCATGCTTCCGCCAAGGATATTGTTCAGAAGAATCAGGCTGTACATATCTTTATGGCCGACTGGAAGCCCTTCATAGCCTAAGCATAGATGAGCCTGTTCAGTCTCTTTTTTCCGTGAGACCCGGTTTGAATGAAAAACAGGCATTTCCTGATTTCTTTCCTGCTTCCCGGCTTCATAGGAGCCGAACAGCTTCTCCACTTCCTGGATGAAAGAATCGGAGATATTGCCGGCAATGGAGATGACAACATTTTCAGGCGTATAAGTTTCATGCATGTACTCCCTTAATGTGTCCCCTTTAAAGGTCTCCAATGTTTCCTCAGTCCCGAGGATCGGGTAGCCAAGCGGATGGCTCTCATATATAGCCTTTCCAAGAAGATCATGGACGATATCATCTGGCGTATCTTCATACATCTTGATTTCCTCGAGCACAACATTTTTCTCTTTATTTAATTCTTCATCCACAAAGGTGGAATTAAAGAACATATCTGCCAGTACATCAAGTGCAAATTTTGAGTGTGTATCAAGAACCTTGGCATAATAGCATGTGTATTCCTTTGATGTGAATGCATTAACCTGGCCGCCAATGCTGTCAAAGGATTCTGCTATCTCCCTGGCTGTCCTTGTTTTTGTCCCTTTAAAGAACATATGCTCCAGAAAATGAGAAACTCCGTTATTGCCGGGATGCTCATTCCTTGAACCGGTCCCGATCCAGACACCGATTGCAACTGAACGGACCGTCGGTATATTTTCCAGAACTACTCTTACACCATTTTGGCATGTATATTTCTTTATCAAAGCAACTCCTCCTGTTCTCTATCCTGGTGCATTTAGCGCGGTTTAGTTAGTATAGCTCATTATTGTTATTTTTTCCAAAATCCTGTTTATCTATCACTTTTTATCCATAATACGCTCTTCGCTTAACAATCTTGAAACTGAGGCAATATCAAAGTCTTTTCCTTTGATTTGCGTGATCATACTGTCGAGTGACTTAGCTGTAGAATCGGTTGGATGCATTAAAATGATTGCTCCATTATGCACCTTTGGGACCACTCTGTTCAGCAGCTCTTCCGGGGAAGGCTTCCGCCAGTCGACTGTATCGAGGCTCCACATGACCGTCTTCAGTTTCTTTTCAGCTGCAATCCTGACCGTTTCATCCCGGTAGCTTCCGCTTGGGGGAGCAAACCAGGTGACTTCTTGTCCGGTTGTTGCTTTAATGACCTGGTTGGTCTTTTCAATCTCTTCCCTGATGCGGGCCGAGGATATGGTTTTCATATCCGGATGGGTAAAGGAATGATTCCCGGCTTCATGCCCTGCTTCGGTAATCATCTTGGCAAGCTCAGGATTCTGCTGGACCCATCTTCCTTCAAGAAAAAAAGTGGCTGTTACCTTATGTTTCTTCAAAGTGGCAAGCATCCCCGATAAGTACTCGTTTCCCCATGCAACGTTTATGATGAAAGATACCATAGGTTTGTCGGGATTTCCTTTATAAATGGGGGCAGGAGGCAAATCACCCAGTTTCTTTTCTGGTTCAATCTGCTCCAGCACCAATTTGTCGGGATCGAATTTCTTCTCGCCCTTCATTTTTTTATACGATGCCTCTACATCAACCTTTACCCCATTGTAGCCGGGTATAGCCTTCCAGACCGGGTCGATCCTGGCATCTTGTGGAGCTATGTAATAGTTCTCAGATTCCTTCTCTATCCTTTGTATAAGAGAATCTGACTCTGCTGTGACAGCAAGGCTATCCATTTTCAGCTGCGATACATAAAGATCTGTAAAAGGGTTATTGACCAGCATCAGTGAAAAAGCACCGATCAGCAGCATACCAGCTAATTTCTTCATTTTCTCAGCCCTCCTTCACTAATTTTTATGTGAAGGGTGGACAGGGTAGAACAGCGGCTGGAAATATACTGAGGGCTGCAGATGCCATGGTTCTGTATGTATAGAAAAAGCCAGGGATCTCCCTGGCTTTAAAATCCGGCTGAAGCCAAAGCCGGCAGGAAGCTGCAATTCGTCTGCGTCCCCGGCATGCCGGCCAAGCCTTCATCTTATGATGAACCGGTAAAAATTAATCCTGTGCCTTCTCCTGCTTTTCGCGCTGTTCCTTCAGAACTGCTTTGCGGGAAAGGTTGACTCTGCCCTGCTTGTCGATTTCTGTTACTTTTACAAGCAATTCGTCTCCAAGTGACAGGACGTCCTCCACTTTGCCTACGCGCTCTTCGGCAAGCTCGGAAATATGAACCAGTCCGTCTTTTCCGTTGAAGATTTCAACAAAGGCACCGAACTTTTCAATTCTCTTGACCTTACCAAGGTACATCTGGCCGACTTCAACCTCGCGGACGATGTCTTCGATGATCTTCTTGGCCTTGTCGTTCATTTCCTGGTCTACAGAAGAAATGAAGACAGTTCCATCCTGCTCGATGTCGATTTTGACGCCAGTTTCTTCAATGATCTTATTGATCTGCTTTCCGCTTGGCCCGATAACATCGCGGATTTTGTCCGGATTGATTGTCATCGTCAGGATCTTAGGCGCATATCTGGAAAGTTCCTTCTTCGGCTCTGCAATGGTTGCAAGCATAGAGTCGAGGATTTGCATCCTGCCTGCTTTCGCCTGCTGGAGCGCTTCTTCAAGGATTTCGCGGGAAAGCCCCTCAATCTTGATATCCATCTGCAGAGCTGTTACACCCTTGGATGTACCTGCCACCTTAAAGTCCATGTCTCCAAGATGGTCTTCCATCCCCTGGATATCAGTAAGGATTGAGTAATAGTCGCCTGACTTGATAAGCCCCATGGCGATGCCTGCTACAGGAGCCTTAATCGGAACACCGGCATCCATCATCGCAAGTGTGCTCGCACAGATGCTTGCCTGGGAAGTAGAGCCGTTCGATTCAAGAACCTCTGAAACCAGGCGGACTGTATAAGGGAAATCCTTTTCATTCGGGATAACCGGCTCAAGAGCACGTTCACCAAGAGCTCCATGCCCGATTTCACGGCGTCCCGGACCTCTCATCGGCCCAGTTTCCCCTACGCTGAAGTTAGGGAAATTATAGTGGTGCATAAAGCGTTTCTCTTCTTCGATGCCAAGTCCGTCAAGGATCTGAACATCACCGAGTGCGCCAAGCGTACAGATGCTCAGAGCCTGGGTCTGTCCCCTTGTAAACAGCCCTGAACCGTGTGTGCGCGGCAGCAGGCCGATTTCAGAAGACAGGGGACGGATTACATCAAGGCCGCGGCCGTCCGGGCGAACCTTTTCTTCAGTGATCAGTCTGCGGACTTCAGCTTTGACAAGCTTGTCCAGCACCTTTTTCACCTGTTTGATGGTCTCATCGTCTGCTTCCTGCTCTTCATATTGTGCCAATACTGCATCTTTCACCGTTTTAATGGCCGATTCACGCGCATGCTTTTCCTGCACCTGAATCGCTGAAACCATGTCCTTTTCGGCTGCTTCGCGGACCTTGGATTCAATGTCAGCATCTATTTCATATAATTTGATTTCTGTTTTTTCTTTTCCGACTTCGGAAACGATCTGTTCCTGGAAGGAAATCAGGCGTTTGATTTCTTCATGGCCATACATAATGGCTTCAAGCATTGTTTCTTCCGGCACTTCATCTGCACCGGCTTCAACCATGTTGATGGCATCCTTTGTACCTGCTACAACAAGATGCATATCGCTCTCATTCTGCTGCTCCACAGTCGGGTTAATGACAAACTCGCCATTGATGCGCCCTACTGTGACACCCGCAATCGGGCCGCCGAACGGGATATCAGAAACACTCAGTGCCAAAGATGAACCAAACATAGCGGCCATCTCGGAAGAGCAGTCCTGATCAACGCTCATTACCATACTTACAACCTGGACCTCATTGCGGAAACCGTCAGCAAACAGCGGGCGGATCGGCCTGTCGATCAGGCGGCTGGCCAGAATGGCCTTTTCACTTGGACGGCCTTCACGTTTAATGAAGCCTCCAGGTATTTTCCCAACTGCATACAAGCGTTCTTCGTAATTGACTGTCAGCGGGAAGAAGTCAAGGTTTTTTGGCTCTTTTGATGCTGTTGCTGTACTGAGGACTGCTGTATCTCCATAACGGATCAGCGCTGCTCCATTGGCCTGCTTTGCAAGCTGCCCGATTTCCACTGTAAGCGTACGTCCGGCCCAGTCCAAGGAATAAATCTTCTTATCTTGTCCCATTGCTTTATAAACCCCTCTCTGCGTGTAAACTTTTTAGAGGTTTAGCGAATTATTGTATTAGCCTAAACCATCGTAAAATTCTTTTATAAATCAAAAAAAGACATAGTTGTATTTAGTATGCACAATTTCTATGTAAAAAATCAATCTATGTATACAGAAAGCCTGCTTTTTTATAAGCCGGCTTTCTGTAAATATCACTTAAAGACGATAAAAAAGCGGGAAAAAATCCCGCTTTCAATACTATCGGCGTAAACCAAGCTTAGTGATTAACTCACGGTAACGAGTAACATCCTTGTTACGCAGGTAAGTCAATAGGTTACGGCGTCTACCTACCATCTTAAGAAGACCGCGGCGTGAATGGTGGTCTTTCTTGTGAGTGCGTAAGTGATCGTTTAAGTTGTTGATTGATTCTGTAAGGACAGCGATTTGAACTTCTGGAGATCCAGTATCGTTCTCATGAGTTTTGTACTCATTGATCAGTTCATTTTTACGTTCTTGAGTGATTGCCATCCTGTTCACCTCCTAATGTTTATCCCCTGTCACTGAGCAAGCGTCGGTGACTCGACTTGCCAAGCAAAGGTTCTTATTTTTGGTACGTTTATAAGAATACAGCTTTTCAGGACAAAAATCAAGTTAAACCTTCATTATTTTCAAAGTAGCCGACAGCTGCGTCTTTATCCCTCGAAATTTGGGCAACCAGTTCATCTACGCCTGAGAACTTCCTCTCTGAACGCAAATAGCGGTGCCATTCTATCTCTACTTCAGAGCCGTAAATTTCCCTGCTGAAATCGAAGAGGTGGACCTCTATTGAGGGCCGGTCGGCAGCCGGCTTATTGAATGTCGGTTTATAGCCGACATTGCAGACGCCTTCTACCCAGCTCCCATCAACCCGCATCCTGGCGGCATACACCCCTGTCGGCGGATAGATATAGCTGGTTCCGATGTCGATGTTTGCGGTTGGAAAGCCGATCGTCCTGCCCCGCTTATCTCCATGGATGACAGTGCCGCGCGTGGTATAATATCTGCCCAGCAGTCCCGGAAGTTCTTCTGTATGCCCCTCTCTGATTTTCTGGCGGATGAGGGTGGAACTGATTTTTTCCGTGCCGTCTGTGAGCTTGTCGACCACGGTGTATGTAAATTCTTCCCTTGAATGAAACGGAAGGGTCTCCATTGTGCCTTTGCCCATCCTGCCATAGCTGTAGTCGAAACCAGCCACTATATGCCTGGCATTGAGGCCGATCAGGTATTGGTCAGCAAACTCCTGGGGAAGCAGGCTGGCAAAGCTGCTGCTGAATTCGACGACAAATAAATAATCGGCGCCAAGCTTCGATATCTCTTTGATTTTATCTTCAAAAGGCGTTATATACTCTATATGCTGTACGCTTTTCCCCAGTACGACAGAAGGGTGGGGATCAAAGGTCATGACTGCGCTTTTCAGCCCTTTTTGCTCTGCCGCTTTTTTCGCTTCAAGAATGACTTTCTGATGTCCGAGATGAACCCCGTCAAAATAACCCAGGGCCATGGACAGCCCGGGAAAATCCGTTCTGGCAAATTGATGGGGATGTTTAATAGCAATGACTTCCATTGATGATACTCACCTTTTTCTATTGCTGGATACTATGCTTCGTTTCTAAGCACTTTTGACGGCTTCATAAGTCCGGGCTTTGCCGGATGGTGAAGATAGATGGCCAGGGCAGTCCCTGCCTCTGTCTGGACGACAATCGGGCCTGTTTCTTTCTCCAGGAAATCCGGTATATTCAGAAGTGCTCCATTTTTTACTTTCTCTGCAACTGTATCACTAATCGTGTATTTCGGCAAATGAGAAATCCCCTCTTCGAGCGGCCTGATTTTTGCTGCAAGCTCACCGCTTTCCTGAAGAGCTTCAATGTCTTCGAATGTCAGGCACTCTTCTTTCGCAAAAGAGGCTGAGCGGATTCTTTCAAGGCCCGACATATGGGCAGGATAACCCAGCGCTTCACCGATCATTACAGCAAGCGTACGGATGTAAGTCCCTTTGCTGCATTCGACCCGGAAGCGGAAAGAAGGATTGGGCCCTTCAAATTCCTGCTCCTCGCTCAGCAGCTCGATTGAGTAGATGCTGACCTTTCGTGTCGGCCTCTCTACCTCGATTCCTTTTCTGGCATATTCATAAAGCCTTTTGCCATTCACCTTTACAGCAGAGTACATAGGCGGCGTCTGTGTGATCTCACCCTTTAGATTCTCAAGGACATCGATGACTTGTGCTCTTGTAACTCTACCGGCAACAGGTTTTTCTTCAATTTTTTCACCAGATGCGTCTTCTGTTGAAGTGGAAAAGCCGAGTGTGACTTCGCCCTCATAAGCCTTTCCTGCATCGGTGATATATTCCGCGACTTTTGTGGCCCTGCCAATGCAGATGGGAAGGACTCCCGTCACATCCGGATCAAGTGTGCCGGTGTGGCCGATCCTTTTCATCCTCAGGATTTTGCGCAGCTTGAATACACAATCATGGGATGTCATCCCTTTAGGTTTAAATAACGGTATGATTCCTTCCATTTCCATACCCCTCCAATACTATATGTACGCTGGCTCCCCGGCCTGGACAGCCAAAAAAAGGATAGACCAGAGTCTATCCTTTTCCGGAAGCTTATTCTTTATCCTGTTCTTCTTTAGATTGGCCTTCTTCCTGGATTTTATGAAGAAGTGTATCAATGCGATTTCCATAATCGATTGATTCATCAAACTCAAAGATGATTTCAGGTGTTTTGCGAAGCCGGATGCGCTGTCCAATTTCTGAACGGATGAACCCTTTTGCTTTGGCAAGTCCTTTGAGCGTGTTTTCCCTTTTCTCTTCATCGCCGAGAACCGAGATATACACGGTTGCCTGCTGCAGGTCTCCGGTAACAGCAACATCAGTTACAGTCACAAAGCCAATGCGGGGATCCTTGATCTTTCGGCCAATGATCTCTCCAAGCTCTTTCTTCATTTGTTCTCCAACTCTGTTTGCTCTATGGCTCATATGATCACCTCTTGTTAAAGCCACTCTATATCTGTGATTGTCCGTTCTATTTCCGGAAACGAATCGATTAGCTTGAGAGCGTTCTGCAGCTCCGCTTCAGCGGAGACACGGGCAGAAGCAACTGCCGCAACGGCAATTTTGGTCCTCTGCCACGTATCCTGGAAATCAACTTCAGCAACAGACAGATTATGCCTCTGCCTGAGCCGCATGATGATTCTCTGCAGAACAGCCCTTTTTTCTTTTAAAGAATGTGCATCATAAATCATGCATTCGCAGGCTGCAAGGCCAACTACCATTAACGTTCCACTTCTTCCATGATATATGCTTCGACAACGTCGCCTTCTTTTACATCATTGAAGTTTTTGATGGTAATTCCGCACTCGTAACCCTGGCTGACTTCTTTCGCGTCATCCTTAAAGCGTTTGAGGGCATCGATTTCGCCTTCAAAAATGACCACTCCGTCTCGGATGAGGCGAATGCCGCTGTCACGTGTGATTTTTCCATCTGTAACATAGGAGCCGGCAATCGTTCCAACCTTTGATACCTTGAAGGTTTGGCGGATCTCAGCCTGGCCGATGACTTTCTCTTCGAATTCCGGATCAAGCATGCCTTTCATGGCTGATTCGATCTCGTCGATCACTTTGTAGATGATTCTGTGGAGGCGAACATCCACTTCCTCAGTATCTGCTGCACGCTTCGCATTATTATCAGGCCTTACGTTAAAGCCGATGACAATGGCATTTGAAGCAGCGGCAAGGGTGATGTCTGATTCATTGATCGCACCGACTGCTGTATGAATGATCCTTACATTGACACCTTCAACATCTATCTTATTCAAGGCAGCTGCAAGCGCCTCGGCGGACCCTTGAACATCCGCTTTGATAATGATGTTTAGATCTTTCATTTCCCCTTGTTTCATATGTTCAAACAAGTTATCAAGGCTGACGCGCGTCTTTTCGCTTCTCTGGGCCTGGATCGCCTGCTGTGAACGCACTTCGCCGACCTGGCGGGCTGTTTTTTCATCCTTGAATACGACAAAGCGGTCGCCTGCAAGCGGCACATCATTCAGACCAGTGATTTCAACCGGTGTGGATGGACCTGCTTCTTTGACGCGGCGGCCAAGATCATTGACCATTGCACGCACACGTCCAAACGTCGTGCCGACTACGATTGGATCGCCGACCTTAAGTGTTCCATTCTGGACAAGAAGGGTAGCAACTGAACCCCTGCCTTTGTCAAGCTGTGCTTCAATGACCGTTCCGACTGCATTGCGGTCAGGGTTGGCTTTGTATTCTTCAACCTCGCTGACAAGAAGGATCATCTCAAGCAGGGAGTCGATTCCATCTCCTGTCAGGGCTGAAAGCGGAACAAAGATCGTTTCTCCGCCCCACGCTTCAGGCACAAGTCCGTGCTCTGTCAGTTCCTGCATCACGCGGTCAGGATTGGCAGCAGGCTTATCCATTTTGTTGACGGCAACGATGATCGGCACCTCGGCTGCCTTTGCATGGTTGATTGCTTCTACAGTCTGAGGCATAACTCCGTCGTCAGCTGCAACAACCAGGATTGTAATATCCGTGATCTTTGCTCCACGGGCACGCATAGTCGTAAACGCGGCGTGTCCCGGTGTATCAAGGAAAGTGATCTTCTTGCCGTTTTCTTCTACCTGATAAGCACCGATATGCTGGGTGATTCCGCCAGCCTCGCCTGCAGTCACCTTTGTGTTCCTGATGCTGTCAAGAAGAGTCGTTTTACCATGGTCAACGTGGCCCATGATCGTTACGACAGACGGCCTTTCAGACAGTTCAGCACTTTCATCTTCTGTGAAGTAAACCTCAAGGTCAGTTGTATCGATGAGGATTTCTTCCTCTACTTCCACGCCGTATTCACCGGCAATCAGCTCGATGGCATCTTTGTCAAGATCCTGGTTGATCGTAGCCATTACGCCAAGCATAAAGAGCTTTTTGATGATTTCTGAAGGTTCACGGTGAAGCTTCTTAGCGAGCTCCGCCACAGTCAATGAATCACTGAAGGTGATTTTAGCCGGAAGTTCTTTTTCTTTGCGGGGCTGAGGAGCATGGTTAGTATGCTGCTTCCCTTTATTCTGGTTATTGCGGTTGTTGCGGTTTTTATTATTGTTATTGTTGTTGTTCTTATTGCGGTTATTGTTGTTATTGCCGCGGCTGCTGTTATTGTTGTTATTGTTTCCAAATGACTTGGATTGATTGCCGCCGCCTGAACGGTTTGCCGGTGCAGATGGCCTTGCTTTGTCGCGGCTGCTGCTATTGCTGTTCTGCTCGCCTGAAGCTTTTGGCCTTGGCTGGCTGTTCTGCTGCGGCTTTTGATTTCCTGCTGACTGATTAGGCCTGGCTGGTTTAGTGTCGGCCTTTTTGCCGAAAATTTCATCCAGCTTTTTAACAGCATCGTTTTCAATCGTTGTCATATGGTTTGAAACTTCCACGTTCATGTCTTTCAATTTTGTAATAACGTCTTTGCTTGAAATATTGAATTTCTTTGCATATTCATAGACGCGCATTTTACTCATATTTTCACCCCCGGTAGAATTAATCGAGCAGCGTCAACAGTTTTTTTGCAAACCCGCTGTCAAGGACAGCCACAACTACACGTGCTTCTTTTCCGATCGCTTGACCAAGAAGGTGACGATTTTCCACTATTTTATATGGAACGTTATAGGATTTACATTTGTCTGTCACTTTTTTTGCTGTATTCGCAGACGCATCTGCTGACAGCAGCACGAGCTTCGCCTTGCCGCCCCTTATTTCTTTGACGGAGAGCTCTTCACCCGATATGATCTTGCGTGCTCGATTGGCCAAGCCAAGCAATGACATCCATTGATTTGAGTTCATCAGGATAGTCGTTTCTCCTTCTCTATGAGCTCTAAAAGCTCTTCATATATAGAATCATCCACTGCTGCATCCAGATGATTTGAGAGTATGTTTTTCTTTTGTGCTGATAAGACTGCTTCTTTATCTCTGGAAAGATAAGCTCCCCGGCCTGACTTTTTCCCGGTCAGATCCAAAGAGACCTCGCCTTCCTTAGAGCGAACGATGCGAACCAGTTCTTTTTTCGGCTTCATTTCACCGGTAGCGACACATTTACGCATGGGAACCTTTTTATTCTTGTTCACGATCATTCACCCTTTCTTACTCCCTGTCTTCATCTGCGTCATAATCAGATTCAAAATCTGCCTCTTCTTCCGCAGTGAAGTCTGTATCAGTATCATAATCCGCATCATCAGCGTAATCTTCTTCATCAAAAGTAAGAAGTGACTCTTCACGAGGGAAAATGCCTGATTCACGGGCTTCAGTCTCAGATTTAATGTCGATTTTCCAGCCGGTCAGCTTGGCAGCAAGGCGCGCATTCTGCCCGCGCTTCCCGATTGCAAGCGAAAGCTGGTAATCCGGCACGATTACGGTTGTTGCCTTATCTTCTTCATTCACAATAACATCCAGCACCTTGGAAGGGCTCAATGCATTGGCTACAAAGACAACCGGATCCGGCGACCATTTAACAATGTCGATCTTCTCGCCTTTCAGCTCATTGACGACTGCCTGTACACGAGTCCCTTTTGGACCTACGCAGGATCCAACCGGATCGACTTCGCTGTTGTCAGCATGAACTGAGATCTTGGAACGGTCTCCCGCTTCCCTTGAAACCGATTTAATTTCAACGGTGCCGTCATAAATTTCAGGCACTTCAATTTCAAACAGGCGCTTCAATAAGCCAGGATGCGTCCGGGAAACAAAAATCTGCGGCCCTTTAGTCGTTTTCTCAACTTTCGTGATAAAAACCTTGATCCTGTCATGAGGCTTATATTGTTCATTCGGCATCTGCTCATTGGCCGGAAGGATGGCTTCGATCTTGCCGAGGCTGACGTAAATGAATTTAGGGTCCTGCCTCTGTACGATCCCGGTCATGATGTCTTCTTCGCGGTCGATGAATTCTGAATAGATGATCCCGCGCTCTGCCTCACGGACACGCTGTGTTACAACCTGCTTCGCAGTCTGTGCAGCGATTCGGCCGAAGTCCTTCGGAGTGACCTCTAATTCAACCACATCTTCAACCTGATAATTCGGGTTGATGCCCTTGGCTTCATCAAGGCTGATTTCAAGACGCGGGTCAAAGACCTGCTCTACTACTTCCTTGCGGGCAAAAACCCTCATCGTTCCGCTTCCAAGGTTCAAATCGATGCGGACATTTTGCGCCTGGTTGAAGTTTCGGCGGTAAGCTGAAATCAAGGCAGCTTCAATGGCCTCAATAATGATATCCCGAGAAATTCCTTTTTCTTTTTCCAGCAACGTCAGAGCATCCAGCAATTCACTGCTCATGAGATTGTATCCCCCTTTAATCTCCTAAATCTCGTTTCTTCCTTATGAGAAAGTAACTGCCAAACGGGCATTGGCCACTTTTTCATAAGGAATGGAAATTGTTTTTATTCTTGTTTTGACCCTGACTTCCACAGTCACTGTCTCACCATCAAATTGAGTGAGCTTACCTTCAAACGTTTTTTCGCCATCTATTGGTTCATACGTTTTAATGAGGACATTTTTTCCGATTGCACTTTTATAGTCCTTCTCTTTTTTCAGAGGGCGTTCAGCACCCGGCGATGAGACTTCCAGGAAATAGTTATAAGGAATAGGATCGAGTTCGTCGAGCTTTTCGCTGAGCCTTTCGCTGACAAGGCCGCATTCTTCAATGTCGACACCCTGCTCCTTATCAATAAATACGCGAAGGAACCACTCTTTTCCTTCTTTCACATATTCAATATCAACCAGCTCCAGATTGAGTTCATCCACAATAGGGGTGACCAGCTCTTCGACGGTTTCAGTCACTTTGCTCATAATTTCCCTCCTTTGGTGTTAAGGCATCCTTAAACCCGTATGTAATATCCCGGGATGCTCAGGCCCATGCCTGTAAAAAGCCCGGCCCCGGCATTTAAAGAGACCCCCCTCTAAGGGGGGGGCTTTCAGCCGGAACATGCTTCTTTCACAGAGCAGATGCCTGGAGAAGCGTTCAGAAATTAGCGTACACAACACGAAAGAGTGGGTTGCCCCACTCTTTTTCGAGAGTTATCCTTAGTATTTCCAATAAAACTATACCATAACCAAATTTTTTATGCAAATGGAATAGCCGTGCTGGCAAGGGTTTGCCATGCCAGCAGAGTCAGCAGCCAAACGTCTGGTTTAGAATAATGACAGCTGGTTTTGATCAGGGAGCGACTCCAGGCAGCCGTGATTATCCAGGTACTCAAGGATTGTTTTGGAAATCCTTCCTCTTTGCTGGAGATCTTCTTTAGAAAGAAACTCCCCTTCTCCCCTTGCCTTTACAATGTTAAGGGCTGCATTTGTGCCAAGCCCCGGTATTGCATTGAATGGCGGGATGAGAGAATCGCCGTCGATGATGAAATCAGTTGCATCCGAACGGTATAAGTCCACTTTCGAGAATTTATAGCCGCGTTCGTTCATTTCCAGAGCAAGCTCCATGACGGTAAGAAGGTTCTTTTCCTTTGGAGATGCGTCAAGTCCTTTTGCATTGATTTCCTCGATCTTCGCCCTGATCGCCTGGGATCCGCGGACCATTGCTTCCACATCAAAGTCTTCAGCCCTGACCGTAAAGTAAGCCGCATAGTAAAGGAGGGCATGGTGGACTTTGAAATAAGCGATCCGGACAGCCATCAGCACATAGGCGGCAGCATGTGCTTTCGGGAACATATATTTTATCTTTTTGCAGGAATCAATATACCATTCCGGCACTTCATTTTTTCGCATTTCTTCTTCCATATCATCAGAGAGTCCCTTTCCTTTACGGACCGACTCCATAATCTTAAAGGCAAAGGCAGGCTCCAGCCCCTGATAGATCAGATAGACCATAATGTCATCACGGCAGCCTATTACTTCACTCAGAGTACAGATGCTGTTATGGATAAGCTCCTGTGCATTGCCGAGCCATACATCCGTCCCGTGCGACAGGCCTGATATCTGGACAAGCTCAGAGAAGGTGGTCGGCTTTGTATCCTCAAGCATCTGGCGGACAAAGCGCGTCCCGAATTCCGGTATGCCAAGCGTCCCTGTTTTACACATGATCTGATCTTGAGTAACGCCCAATGATTCAGTTCCGGAGAAAATCTTCATGACCTCGGGATCATCAGTCGGTATTGTCTTAGGGTCGATCCCGCTCAGATCCTGGAGCATCCTGATGACAGTCGGGTCATCATGCCCGAGTATATCGAGCTTCAGGAGATTATCATGAATCGAATGGAAGTCAAAATGGGTCGTCTTCCATTCAGATGTTCTGTCATCGGCCGGAAACTGGATCGGCGAGAAATCGAAGATATCCATATAGTCAGGGACAACGATGATACCCCCCGGATGCTGGCCGGTCGTTCTTTTTACGCCTGTGCATCCTGATGCAAGGCGGTCAATCTCTGCACCGCGGATCTGCAGGTTGTTGTCCTGCTGATATGCCTTAACATATCCGTAAGCCGTTTTATCTGCTACAGTGCCGATCGTTCCCGCACGGTAAACATTGTCTTCACCGAACAATACCTTTGTGTAATTATGTGCCCTCGGCTGATATTCGCCTGAGAAGTTCAAGTCAATATCAGGGACTTTGTCCCCTTTGAATCCAAGGAACGTTTCAAACGGGATGTCATGGCCGTCTTTGCGGTAGGGAATATCGCAGGTCGGGCAGTTTTTGTCAGGAAGATCAAAGCCCGATCCGACAGAGCCGTCGTTAAAGAACTCGGAATGCTTGCAGGCCGGGCAGACATAATGCGGCGGCAGCGGGTTTACTTCCGTAATCTCGGTCATGGTTGCGACAAAAGAAGAACCGACCGATCCCCGCGAACCAACGAGATACCCATCATTCAGCGATTTTTTTACTAGCTTATGAGAGATGAGATAAATAACGGCAAATCCATGTCCAATGATGCTCTTAAGCTCTTTTTCAAGCCTGGCCTCGACGATTTCCGGCAGTTCATCCCCGTAAATCCGCCTTGCCATGTCATAGCTCATATTGCGCATTTCTTCATCCGCACCATCGATTTTCGGAGTGTACAAGTCGTCCTTGATCGGTTTAATGGAATCTATCATGTCGGCAACTTTATTCGTGTTTTCGACAACAATTTCCTTTGCCTTTTCCTTGCCGAGGAAGGAGAAGGCGTCGAGCATTTCATTGGTTGTCCGGAAATGTACATCCGGGAGCTGGTGGCGGTTCAGCGGATTGGCGCCGCCCTGTGAATTGATCAGGATCTTCCTGTATATTTTATCAACAGGATTCAAGTAATGGACATTCCCGGTAGCTGCGACAGGGATGTCCAGCTTTTCACCAAGCTTCACGATATTCGAAATGATTTCTTCCAGTGCTTTTTCATCCCTGACCAGCTCCAATTCAATCAGGTGTGCATAGACAGCTTTTGGATGGACTTCAAGATAGTCGTAAAAGGAAGCCAGATCTTCAGCTTCTTCCGGCCCCTTCTGCATCATCGCTTCAAAAACCTCGCCGCGGTCGCATCCAGAGCCGACAAGGATACCTTCCCTGTACTTTTCAAGCAATGAACGGGGAACCCTCGGAACCCGGTAAAAATAGTTCATATGTGAAATGGATACAAGTTTAAATAAATTCTTAAGGCCCGCCTCTGTTTGGGCCAGCAGTGTGCAATGGTACGGACGCGCCCTTTGGTAGGCATTGCCCTTGCCCATATTGTCATTAAGCTGATTATGATATTCAATGCCTTTTTGCATAACCTCTTTGAGCATCTTGATCAATAGATAACCTGTAGCTTCAGCATCATAAATGGCTCTGTGATGCTGTGTGAGCTCAACATCGAATTTCTTTGCCAATGTGTTCAGGCGGTGGTTCTTCATCTCAGGAAGCAGGAATCTTGCTAGTTCCAGAGTGTCGATGACAGGGTTGGCGGCTTTGCCGAGACCATATCTTTTATACCCTGTATTCAAAAAGCCCATATCAAATGAAGCGTTATGGGCAACCAGGATATCATTCTGGGACCACTCTTTAAACCTGCGGAGCACCTCTTCTACCTCTGGGGCATTCCTGACATCGTCATCCGTGATGCCTGTTAAATCTATCGTTGTCGCTGACAGAGGATGATGCGGGTTCGCAAATGATTCGAATCTGTCTATGATTTCGCCGTCATGTATTTTGACAGCCGCAAGCTCGATGATCGTGTCATAAACAGCGGAAAGCCCTGTTGTTTCGACGTCAAAGACGATATACGTACCTTCTGCCAGAGGGATCGGGGCAGAATTATAGGCAATCGGAACGCCGTCATCAATCAGATTGATTTCGACTCCGTAAAGGATTTTAATATCATTTTTCTTTCCGGCACCAAATGCCTCAGGGAATGACTGCGCCACGGCATGGTCTGTAATGGCAATCGCCTTATGGCCCCATTTTTTCGCCTGTGATACCAGCGCACTTACCGATGAAACTGCGTCCATCTGGCTCATAGGCGTATGAAGGTGAAGCTCGACCCGTTTCTCGTCTTCCGGTGCCGTGTCTTTTCTCAGGACCGGCTTAATCTCATTAATGTCGTTTCCGATCATGACCAGGTCGCGAACAAAAGTATCGTTCTGAATGCTTCCGCGCACCTTCACCCACATGCCTTTTTGGACATGCTGGAACAGGGCTGCATCTTCTTTATCGCGCGAGAACATTTTGACCATGATGGAGCTTGTATAGTCTGTGACCTTAAAGGTCAGTAAGGTCCTGCCGCTTCGGAGCTCCTTCGTTTCAGCTGCAAAAATAAAGCCTTCAACCGCAACCCTGCGCTCTTCATCGACAATTTCCTCAAGACGCCTGAAGTCGGCATCGTCCTTGATGGTAAGGCCGATAGAAAGCGGTCCCTGCAGTTCGCCGGAGCCTGAATCTCCCTCGGCTTCTTTTTTCTGCATATCGATCATTGCCTGGCGGCCCCGTTCCTGATCTTCCTGCTGCTTTGCCTTCAGGAATTGCTCATATTCGGCGTTTGATGAGGAATCGGCATTTATTTCTGTATCGATTGTCAGCATGGGAAAGCCAAATGTCTGGAAGACATTCGCTATCATGCCGGCATACTTCCGCTTGATCGCCAGCCCTTCCATTTCATTGCGGACATTCAATATGACCTTCGTTCCCTGAACCTTCGGCGTCTGTTCATTCAGAAGCTTGATCAGCGGAGGTGATATCCCCTCGATTTCCTGGATGCAGCTTTTCCAGTAATCCAGGAGAAGCTCTTGTGTGAAGTTCTGGTCTGCCACTTCTATCGTAAAAGAAGTGTTTGCTATATGTGAAAATGTTTTTTCAAGCTGGACAGAAAACCGGCTGAAGACACTGCATGGCAGGATGCTGTCAAACATGAAGTAGAAATGCCATTTCTTCGCTTGCTTTTCTATTACTACTTTGTCTATTTGCGCATTTTCGAAATGCTTTACAAAGGCATCTTCTGTGAGTTGAAGCTGCTGGAGCAAGAGGTGGAATCGCTCTTTTTTGCCTGTGGCATCGCTCATCGTTCTCTCTCCTATCCTTAAAATCTATTTTCTATTTGTGATTGTTTTTTTGGTTAGAAACATTAGTCATTATACCATAAAGAGTGGGTGTGTTTTGAAAAAGAAATAGTGTGAAAATGAAGTTGGTTTTAATTTGGCATGTCTACTTTTTAAAGTCTTTTACATTATCAATTAGAACAATGATATCTAACCCCTGGAGTAATTTGGTTGTGATTTGCAGAAAAATGCCTGCTGTATATGAGTCTGTTGATTTGCGTTGCAGGCACTTCGCTTTCCGTGGGGCGACGCTGAGCCTCCTCAGAGCAGGCTCTTGCGGGGTCTCAGCCTTGCCGCTATTTCCCACAGGAGTCTTCGTGCCTTCCACTCCAATCAACAGGGGCTTTGAACTTTTTTTGCGTATTAATTTTTGAAAAATCAAATTCCTCCTGCTCGGATTCCTGCAATTTGTTTCCGGTATTGAATGGGGTGTTGATTTCCGTTCCAGGCCACTTCGCTTTCCGTAGGGCGACGCTGAGCCTCCTCAGAGCAAGCTCTTGCGGGATCTCAGCCTTGCCGCTATCTCCAAACAGGAGTCTGCGTGCCTTTCACTCTATTCAACAGGGGCTTTGAACTTTTTTTGCGTATTAAATTTCTAAAAACCAAATTCCTATGCTCTATTCCTGCAAATTGTTTCTGCTTTTATATGGGGTGTTGATTTCCGTTCCAGGCACTCCGCTTTCCGCGGGGCGACGCTGAGCCTCCTCACGTTTGCGCGCTGCGGGGTCTCAGCCTTGCCGCTATTTCCCACAGGAGTCTTCGTGCCTTCCACTCCAATCAACAGGCTTTTATATTTTTTTTGCAGTTCTAATAACTTTTAATATCCTACATAGAAATGAATCTTTCACTAACTATTTTCCCCAAATGAAAACGGACCCCGCAGCGGGATCCGTCTATAGTCTTAAATTACTTTTGTGAAGTAAGGATGGACGCAATATGCTCTAATAGCTGGTCTTTGTGGATTTCTTCCATTTCGCCTGTGCTTCTTACTTTTACTTCGACGATGCCTTCGGAGGCTTTTTTGCCGGCTGTTATTCTGACTGGAAGTCCGATGAGGTCGGCGTCGGCAAATTTTACGCCGGCTCTTTCGGGCCTGTCGTCAAAGAGTACTTCATAGCCATTTCCACGGAGTTCTTTGTAAAGCTCTTCTCCGAGGCCTGCCTGAGCTTCGTCCTTCATGTTAACGGCAATGACGTGAACCTTGAATGGCGCGAGATCTGCCGGCCATATGAAGCCTTTGTCATCGTTGTACTGTTCGGCGATTGCTGCAAGGATACGGGATACCCCGATGCCATAGCAGCCCATGATCATCGGCTGGGTACGGCCGTTCTCGTCAAGGTAAACGGCATTCATTGCTTCACTGTAGCGGGTGCCAAGTTTGAAGACATGGCCGACTTCAATGCCCTTTGCAAAAAGGATTTTGCCGTTTCCATCCGGCGAGAGGTCGCCTTCCTGGATAAAGCGGAGATCGGCAAATTGAGAGACTTCAAAATCGCGTCCGGCATTGACATTGATATAGTGGAATCCTTCTTCATTCGCACCGCATACGCCGTTCACTACTGCTTCCACAGCATGGTCTGCAACAATTTCAACATCTTTAGCGCCGATTGGGCCCAGTGATCCTACAGAACAGCCAAGGATGCTGCGTGTTTCTTCCGGAGAAGCCAATTCAGCCGAAGCAGCTGAGAAGAGGTTCTTCAGTTTAATATCGTTTACCTCGTGGTCACCGCGGACAAGAACCAGCACATATTTGTCATCAACCTTGAAAAGAAGGGATTTAATGCATTCCTCGCTTGACACATTCAGGAATGAAGACACTTCTTCAATCGACCTTTGATTTTCCGTCTGGACCTTTTCCAATTCCTTTGGAGCGGCATCACTTTTCGCATAGGCGTTGATGACTGGTGCCATTTCAACATTGGCAGCATAATCCGAAGCATCGGAATAAGCAATCGTATCTTCCCCGATATCGGAAAGCACCATGAATTCATGGGTATCTTTTCCGCCCATAGCGCCAGAATCAGCAATAACTGCCCTGAAGTTCAGTCCGCAGCGTGTAAAGATATTAGAGTAGGCTGTAAAGAGCCTGCTGTAAACTTCATCAAGGCTTTCCTGTGAAGAATGGAAAGAGTACGCATCTTTCATGATGAATTCGCGCCCGCGCAGAATTCCGAAACGCGGCCTCTGTTCATCCCTGAATTTTGTCTGGATCTGATAAAGCGTCAATGGCAGTCTTTTATATGATTTTACTTCGTCACGTACCAGGCTGGTGATTACTTCTTCATGGGTTGCACCCAAAGCAAACTCCCGGTCATTACGATCCTTTAATCTCATAAGCTCTGGCCCGTATGTATACCATCTTCCTGATTCCTGCCACAGCTCAGCCTGCTGGAGCGCCGGCATCAACAGTTCGCTCGCCCCTGCGTCATCCATTTCTTCCCGGACGATGGCCTCGATTTTCTGCAGCACTTTTCGTGCCATTGGCAGATAGCTGTATACACCCGCTGCGTTCTGGCGGATGAATCCTGCCCTGAGGAGAAGCTGGTGGCTTCTGACCTCGGCATCTGCCGGTACTTCTCTTAAAGTTGGGATAAGTGTCATGCTTTGCTTCATAATCAGCACCTCTTCGTTTCATATATTGATTCTTAATCAGTGTAAGGGCTTGTCCTGTTTCCCGGGTATCCGGAGAAAAAACTGGGCTATCGCCGGTTCTGGAGATAGCCGCAGATGTTTATTTTATTCTATTGCAGGAAGAAACGCTGGATATCATTCCATGTGACAACAAGCATCAGCAGCATAAGGAGGGCGAATCCGATAAAATGGACCATCCCTTCCTTGTTGCGGTCGATCGGCTTGCCCCGCAATGCTTCCACTGCAAAAAACATAAGCCTTCCGCCATCAAGTGCCGGAATTGGGAGCAGATTCATGATTCCAAGGTTGATGCTCAGTATTCCTGCCCATTTCATCAGATAATAGATGCCTGATTTAGCCACTGTATCTGTTGATACATAAATGCCGACAGGGCCTGATAAAGCATCAATGGAGAACTGGCCTGTGACAAGCTTACCAAGCATGACGAAAATTTCTTTCGTCCATGTGTATGTTTCTTCTGCACCATAAGCGATGGCTTTCAGCGGAGATTTCTCCATCGGGCTGTACACGCCGATTATGCCAATGGTTTCTTTGCCTTTTTCCCCTTCAACTTCCCTTGCCTCAGGAGTTACAGGGATTTCAAGCTCTTCTCCGTCGCGGCTCAGGATGAAATCCAGCTCTTTACCTGGACTCTTCTGGATGATTTCCACCACATCGTTCCAGCTAGAGATTTCAGCGCCATTGATGCTCTGGACCTGATCTCCTTCAAGGAGGCCAGATTCCTTCGCAGCTCCATCAGGCGTCAGCCGGCCAAGCTCAGGTTCGTTTGTCGGCATCCCTTGAAGAAGACCGATCAGTACAAATACGACAAATGCAAGGATGAAGTTCATCATCGGTCCGGCAAATATGGCCATGGTCCTCTGTCCGAGCGTCTTGGAAGCAAACTGCCTGTCATACGGGGCGATGAGCGTTTCCACACCATCCTCGACAAGGAGAGCATCCTTGTTGATCGGATATGAAACAAGCCTTTCTTCCTCTTCACCCTCGGCATAGCCGCGGATGACAAGATCATGCTCGATGTCGGCATATTCCACTTCAATCGGCCTTGCATCCGGATATTTATCTTTATTATTAAGGATGATTTTGCTGACCCGTTCGTCATTATCCAAAATCAAACCAACACGATAGCCCGGTTTGATTTCCACCATTTCAGGATCTTCCCCTGCCATCCTGACAAATCCCCCAATCGGAAGCAGACGGATGGTGTAGACAGTTTCTCCTTTTTTATGGGAGAACACCTTGGGGCCGAAACCTATGGCAAATTCACGGCAAAGAATGCCGGCCCTTTTGGCGAATACAAAGTGCCCCAACTCATGGAAAAAAACAAGGGCTCCGAAAATGATAATAAAGGCTATCACAGTATCCAAAAATATAACCACCTTTTTTTAGAGGTTGTTCAGTAAGAAAAGCGAAAGCTGCCCGCGCCGTGCGGGATAGTCTGCCTGGCCCTCATCCTGCAGGCTTCAAGGGTAACAGGCTGATAGGTTTTTATTTGACTTTTCGCCAGCCGGCTTTCCCGCAAGCGGATGGCGCATGGAGCCGGAAAGCCGGCAATCTTCAAGCGCCAAAACCCTCTTTGGATCTACTCTTTCCTGTACTGAACACCAGCTTATAGAAGCGAGTTTACCAGCTGCCTTGTCTGACGATCAACTTCCTGGATTTCCTCGAGGCCCGGGTTATCTGAAACAGCATGCTTTTCCATAGCCTTTTCGACTAAATCCTCTATCTGGAGGAAAGTGATTTTACCTTCCAGGAAAGCTGCAACCGCCGCTTCGTTAGCTGCGTTCAGGACAGCAGGAAGTGTGCCTCCCCGCCTGCCGGCATCAAATGCGAATTGCAGGCAGCGGAATCGGCTGTAATCCATCTCCTGGAAATGAAGCTGTCCGATTTCTGCCAGATTAAGCTTCTTGCCGGTCCGGTGGGGAAGGCGGTCCGGATATGTCAGGGCGTACTGTATCGGCACCCTCATATCCGGCGTCCCCAGCTGGGCGATGACAGAGCTGTCATGGAATTCCACCATAGAATGGATGATGCTTTCCTTATGAAGAAGGACCTCAATTTTTTCATATGCTATAGAAAACAGCCAATGGGCCTCTATCACTTCAAGACCTTTATTCATCATTGTTGCAGAATCAATGGTTATTTTAGCTCCCATAGACCAGTTTGGATGGTTTAAAGCCTGTTCAACAGTCACATCTTTGAGTTCTTCCCTTGTATTATCTCGGAAGCTTCCCCCGGACGCTGTAAGGATGAGTTTATCGATATTCTTCTCTTTTTCCCCCTGAAGCGCCTGGAAGATAGCGGAGTGCTCACTGTCGACAGGAAGAAGCTCCACACCGTTTCTCCTGGCTGCATCCATGACGATATGGCCTGCAGTGACAAGTGTTTCCTTGTTGGCAATCGCAATTGTTTTCTTTGCTTCAATGGCCTGAAGTGTCGGCTGAAGGCCGACGCTGCCAAGGACAGCGTTAACGAGGACATCTGCTTTTGGATGTACGGCTGTTTCTATAAGCCCTTCCTGGCCATAAGCAAACTTAATTCCCGGGAACTCGCCTGCGAGTGTGTCTGCATCATTCTTCTCTGCAGCCGCTACCAGCTCAGGTTTGAATTCCGAAATAATTTTCCTGCCAAGTTCAAGGTTTCTGCCGATGCTCATGCTGGCCAGCCTGAATTGCTCTGGATGCTCCCTTATGACATCAAGGGTCTGGGTGCCGATAGAACCGGTTGCCCCCATTAAACTAATATATTTCACTATTGTTCAACTCCTATTGTTTCAACAAGCTAGACTCTCCCGGCTAGTTAAGCAGCTGGAAGAAATGCAGAAGCGGCCATACGAATAAAAGGCTGTCAAACCTGTCCAGGATGCCGCCGTGCCCGGGAAGGATTGTCCCGGAATCTTTCACTTCATAATGCCTTTTAAGCGCCGATTCTGCCAGATCTCCTATTTGGCCGAAGATAGACAGAACAATCGTGATGAAAGTAAGCTGCAGCAGTGTCGCGTCTATATCAGTCAGCAGGACGAACAGAACTGCAACGGCGACCGCACATACGACCCCGCCTATAAAGCCTTCCACCGTTTTATTCGGACTGATTTCAGGCCACAGCTTGTTTTTCCCCATGGCTTTCCCGATAAAATAGGCACCGGAATCTGTTGCCCATACAATGAATAAAGAGAAAAAGATAAATAAAATGCCTGCTTCACGTGTTTCAATAAAATAGTAAAAGCCAATCCCCACATATATGGATGCAAGAATTGAAAAGGCTGCATCATCAAAAGTAAATCTGTTCTTTGATGCCACGGTATAGGTCAGCAAAAGCAGGACAGCAAGCATCCCGATTTCTGTCTTTGATCCGGCAGCAAACTGCAATGCCGGCCATTCCTGTGCACCATCAGGAAGCATCAGCCCCCATAATAGAGCAAGTGTAATAATGCCGGGCACTGATAACATCTTAAGCCTGCGCATTTTCAATACTTCAAATAAAGCCGCGGCGGCAAGCACATAGGCAAGCAGCACAACCGGTGTCCCTCCGTATATGACAACAGGGATTAGTATAGCTCCAAAAATGATCGCTGTTATGATTCTTTGCTTCATCTAGTTTTCAACACCTTTATTATACTCCTCCGAACCGCCTCTGACGGTTTTGGAACACCTCAATGGCCTCGAGCAATTCTCCCTCAGTGAAGTCCGGCCATAATACATCTGTGAACCAGAACTCCGTATAAGCCAGCTGCCACAGCATGAAATTGCTCAGGCGGATTTCTCCGCTTGTCCGGATCAGAAGATCGGGATCTTCCAGCCCTTCAGTCATTAGGTAGGCTGAAAAAGCTTCTTCATTCAGTTCGCTTTCTTCCATTATGCCACTTTGGCAATCATTTAAGACCCGTTTGACGGCTTCGAGTATTTCTGCCCGGCTGCCGTAATTGAGAGCAAAGTTCAGAATGAGGCCATCATTGTCCTTTGTTTCTTCCATTGCCTTTTCAATCGCTCTGAGTGTATGGCCCGGAAGCTTATCTTTATAGCCTATCATCTGGACACGGACATTTTCCTCAACCAGCTCTGGAAGGAAAGTTCCCAGGAATTCTTCCGGAAGCTTCATGAGATAATCGACTTCAAGCTTCGGCCGTTTCCAGTTCTCAGTCGAAAAAGCGTAAAGGGTCAGAGTCTTGATTCCGAGCTCGTTGGCAAGCTTAGTCGTCCTCCTGACCACCTTCATCCCTTCATGGTGCCCTGCTATTCTCGGCAGGGCCCGCTTTTTGGCCCAGCGGCCATTCCCATCCATTATTATCGCTACATGAGAAGGTACTTTTTGTTCCCTTATTTTTATTATGCGCTCTCGGAGATCGGAAGAAGGTGCTTGGTTCTTCCATTTTTTAATTTTATTTAACATAAGACGGCTCCTTCAAAATGCGTTTCTCTTATCCTCCGAAAAAAGATCTTTCCCCAAAATGTACGATTTGCCTGTTCCCAAAATCCGCACGTTCTTATCATACCAAAAATAAATGAAGATATCTCTATAAAAAAGAATATGTAAACATAATAAAAATAAGAATACAAGAAGCAGCACATTATGGCAGGATGCCATAATTATGCTCCATATCGCCATATGAGCAAAAAAACCCCCTATATACATAGAGGGTTCTTGTATATTTAGCTGATATAACACCGGAAAAAGAATTAAACCTCAAGAATTTCTTTTTCTTTGTCTTTTGTGATGCTGTCGACCTTTGTGATATGCTCATCTGTCATCTTCTGGATGTCATCTGAGTAGCCGCGAAGGTCATCTTCAGTAATCTCGCCGTTTTTCTCCAGCTTCTTCAGATCATCGTTGGCATCGCGGCGGATGTTGCGGATTGCGACCTTTGCATCTTCTGATTCTTTTTTGACTACCTTCACAAGCTCTTTCCTGCGTTCCTCAGTCAGGGCAGGGATGGCAAGGCGAAGCAGATTCCCGTCATTCGTAGGATTCAGGCCAAGGTCAGATTTAATGATCGCCTTTTCGATTTCTCCAAGAATGCTCTTATCATAAGGCTGGATGACGAGAAGGCGGGCCTCAGGCACGGAAATTCCAGCAAGCTGGTTGACCGGTGTAGGCGCCCCATAATAATCCACAGTGATCCTGTCAAGCAGCGAAGCGCTTGCCCGGCCTGCGCGGATGCTTGCAAGCTCCCGTGAATACGCCTGGATTGCTTTTGTCATACGTTCCTTCGAGTTTGAAATAACTTGTTTTGGCATTATTTATTCCCCCTGACGATCGTTCCGATTTTTTCACCGCATACGGCACGCTTAATATTGCCGTTATCCATAATTGAGAATACAATAAGCGGAATATTATTGTCCATGCATAAGGAGGAAGCTGTTGAATCCATTACGGCAAGCCCCTCTTTCAGGACATCCAGATAAGACAATTCTTCATATTTAACCGCATTTACATCTAGCCGAGGATCTGCGGAGTATACCCCATCTACATTATTTTTCGCCATTAAGATAACTTCTGCTTCGATTTCAGCAGCACGCAATGCTGCTGTAGTATCTGTTGAAAAATACGGGTTGCCAGTACCGGCTGCGAAGATTACGACACGCTTTTTTTCCAGATGGCGGATTGCACGCCTGCGGATATAAGGCTCTGCAACCTGGCGCATTTCGATGGATGTCTGAACGCGTGATTCAACATCCAGCATTTCAAGGCTGTCCTGAAGGGCAAGGGAATTCATGACAGTTGCAAGCATGCCCATATAGTCTGCATTCGCCCTGTCCATCCCCATCTCTTCCCCGATCTTCCCGCGCCAGATGTTGCCGCCGCCTACGACGACCGCCACTTCGACCCCAAGATCGGAAACTTCCTTCACCTGCTGTGCAACCGACTTGATGACAGAAGGATTAATGCCGAAGCCCTGCTCTCCTGCTAAAGCTTCACCGCTTAATTTTAAGACAACTCGTTTGTATTTAGGGCTGCTCATAAGAACCTCCATATGTATTGGAATTACATGATTTCTTGAAAAAGAGGGAACACAATGTGTTCCCCGATTACCTTCATAAAAGCAGATTCAACGGCTTTTATCTATTATTTTTTCACCTGGTTCATAACTTCTTCCGCAAAGTTGTCTTCGCGCTTTTCAATGCCTTCTCCTACTTCGTAGCGAACGAATTCGCTAAGAGTTCCGCCAGTTGATTTTACGAAGTCGCGAACCTTTTGGTCAGGATTCTTAACGAATGCCTGGTCAAGGACACAAACGTCTTCAAAATATTTGCTCAAACGGCCTTCTACCATTTTTGCAACAATGTTTTCAGGCTTGCCTTCGTTTAAAGCCTGCTGAGTCAGAACCTGGCGCTCGCGCTCTACTTCTTCAGCAGAAACTTCATCGCGTGACACATATTTAGGGTTCAATGCAGCAATGTGCATAGCTACGTCTTTAGCAGCCTGCTCATCAGTTGAACCTTCAAGAACAGTCAGAACGCCAATGCGTCCGCCCATGTGCAGGTAAGCACCGAATGCGTCGCTGTCAGTCTTGCTTTTCACTTCAAAACGGCGAAGGGAAAGCTTTTCTCCGATCTTAGCGATTGCAGCATTGATGTGCGCTTCTACAGTCGCACCGTTTTCCATTGTTTGTGAAGCAGCTTCTTCAGCAGAAGCAGGCTTGTTTTTAAGCAGGTGCTCTGCCAATTCTTTTACAAGAACCTGGAAGCCTTCGTTTTTTGCAACGAAATCTGTTTCAGAGTTCACTTCAAGGATGACAGCTTCATTGCCTTGTGCAAGGATGTAAGTTGTCCCTTCTGCCGCGATGCGGTCAGATTTTTTAGCAGCTTTAGCGATACCTTTTTCGCGAAGGAAATCGATTGCTTTTTCCATATCACCATCTGTTTCCTGAAGCGCCTTTTTGCAGTCCATCATTCCAGCGCCAGTCTTTTCACGCAATTCTTTAACGAGTTGAGCAGTAATTGCCATAGTGAAATCCTCCTTAAATATATGTAATTTTCATATTTTCTTTAAAAAAAGGTGATAAAGGGTGCTCCCTATTATCACCTTTACAGACATTAAGCAGTTGTTACTTCTTCCCCTTGCTTAGCTTCAAGGATAGCATCAGCCATTTTACCTGTCAGAAGCTTAACAGCGCGGATAGCATCATCGTTTGCAGGGATAACAACATCGATTTCGTCCGGATCGCAGTTTGTATCAACGATGCCGACGATAGGGATGTTCAGCTTGTGAGCTTCTGCAACTGCAATGCGCTCTTTGCGCGGGTCAATGATGAATAGAGCGTCTGGAAGAGTCTTCATATCTTTAATTCCGCCAAGGAATTTTTCAAGACGTTCTTGTTCTTTTCTTAACTGTACAACTTCTTTCTTAGGAAGCACTTCGAAAGTTCCGTCTTCAGACATTCTTTCGATGTCCTTCAAGCGAGTGATACGCTTCTGGATTGTTTCAAAGTTAGTTAAAGTTCCGCCTAACCAGCGCTGGTTTACAAAGTACATACCAGAACGGAGAGCTTCTTCCTTAACAGAATCCTGAGCTTGCTTCTTTGTACCAACGAAAAGGATTGTTCCGCCGTTACCAGCAAGTTCTTTCACGTAGTTATAAGCTTCTTCTACTTTCTTGACCGTCTTCTGAAGGTCGATGATGTAGATGCCGTTACGCTCAGTGAAGATATATTTCTTCATCTTAGGGTTCCAGCGGCGAGTCTGGTGACCGAAGTGTACACCAGCTTCAAGCAGCTGTTTCATTGAAATTACTGACATGTTAGTTCCTCCTAATGGTTTGTTTGCCTCCGCCCATATCATCTTCAGTCAAAAACTGTACAAAACAGCACCAATTGCCTGAATCCATAGGCGTGTGTATTAACACCATGAGTAAATATAGCACAAGTGACTTTTACAATCAAGTTATTCCTGCCGATTTTGACGAAATTTCAATAATAATGATATTTCAGTTTTCCCCCTGCCAAGTTTCCTGGCTATCTCCTCTTCGGCAAACCCCTGATCGTGAAGGGTTTGGGCCTGTTCCAGGATGGATCCGCCTGCCTGTCCGCTTTCTTCAGGTTCTGCCGGGGAAGGTTCAGCCCCGCTCCGGGAGGCTTCTCCGAGCTCGACAATATCCTCGGGGAAAAGCATATAATCCTCCGGCATCGGCTCCTTCTTTTGGCTGTACGCCTGGGCAGCCTTCTTCTGCATCGAGGAACCTTTTCTCAGATTGGGTGCGGGAGGACCTTTCACTCTGCCCGCACCGGCATCTGCAGCTTGGGCAGCCGCAGTCCCATTTGTTTTAGAATGAACATCCCCTGCAGGCTGTGAGCTTTTTTGAATGTTCCTCAGCAGCTTGTCGTTATCTTCTTTTATTTCTACTATGAAAGCGTTTATTGCATCTTCCACTTCCCTGAATGACTGCCCCTGCCTTTTCTCCATTTCAAAAAGGCGATTTTGGCGCATATACAATAGTGCTACTGCAAAAATGAGAATCAGATTGATAATCAAACTGACTGCCAGCAGAAAAATAGTCATTGAATCCCTCTATCTTCTAAAATCAATTGATGTTCCTTTGTAGGGATGAACCTCTTTTACGATTTCATCCTTTTCTTCCTTTTCCTTTTCAGGCAGCGATCCGCCGCTGTTTGGGCTCCGTTCCTTCTGCCAGCCGGCCTGAAGCCGGGAATGCTTCTTCACGACCGACTTCCTGTCCTTCTCCTCCTGCTTCTGCACAGCCCTTGCCGCCTGGTCGTTCATCATTTGTCCTCTCTGCTGCAGCTGCTCCTGGATCTTGGATGCATCCTGCATCCTTGGAAGGGCAACCTGCATTTCAATCAGCTTCAAACTCATATCGGACACTTCCCTTCAGATCGCTCCTGCTGTTATCAGCAGTGCATGATACCCTCGGGCCAAGCCATTTACATGATCTTTTGAAGTGTATGCCTCAAGCTGAATATGGCTTTCGTATGGATCTGGGATATCCTTGAAGTGGAAAGCCCCATCACCTGGCCAATCTCTGTCAGTGTCAGCTCTTCTTTATAGAAAAGGCTGATGACCAATTGTTCTTTTTCATTCAGGCAGGAAACCGCATCGGACATCTCTGACAGGAGTTCATCTTTTGCCACCTTCTCCTCCGGGACCACTGCGCGATGGTCTTTAAGGATATAGGTTGCTCCATCCTTCTCATCCTGATCCTGAGGCTGTTCATCCATTGAAAGGACATTTGCGAAAAAATGCTCGCTCATGACCGTCTGCACTTCATCTTCGTGCAGGTCCACTTCTTTCCCGATTTCAGCCGCCGTCGCCTTTCTCATTAGATGCTGCTCCAGCCTTTCCGCTGCAGCTTCGATCTTTTTTGCTTTTTCCCTTGTGCTCCTTGGAAGCCAGTCCTCTTTTCTCAGGCCATCTATAATCGATCCTCTGATCCGGAAGGAAGCGTACGTATCAAACTTCAGGTCCCTTGTGGGATCGAACTTTTCAAGCGCATCATACAACCCCATCAAGCCGAGGCTCCTCAGCTCATCCCTGGAAACATTTTTCGGGAGGCCGGCAGAGATTCTCTGAACATGATAGCTCACTAGAGGCATATATCTTTTTACAAGGGAATTGCCGGCCTCAGCATCACGGCTTTGCTGCCATAATGCCCAATATGCTTGTTCATCAGATGATTGTCCATGCATTCGTACGTATACCTCCTTAAGCGCAAGCCCGGTGTAGTATTTGTAAATTATATCAAAATTGCTTTCCTATTAATATTGCAGCAGTTGAAATTCTCAGATTCAGGAAACATTTCCTATATATCCTCAGTCAGCTCATCCCGCTTTTTCACTGGGCCAAAAGCGGAAAAAAATCAGCCCCATTCAAATGGCTGACTTTTTTCTGGAGATGGATTGTGCCCGGGGATGAAGCTATTAGAATTGTTTTCATGTTCGAGCAGGGCTGCCCTACAGCTCAGTGACCCCTTTGTTGACCGTTTTGATCTGCAGCATGGACGTCTTCGTGTTGAATTCTATTGTCCTTCCGCTGTTTCCTCCGACATCCTCTGCAATCAGCCTGATATTATGCACTTGCAGGGCTATTTTGACTGCTTCCACATTTCTCGGCCCGATTCTCATAAGGTCGCTTCCTGAAGAAAATTGGAACATCTGCGCCCCTCCGGCAATCTTGGCCCTGAGAAATCCCGGACTTGCCCCGTGCCGGACCATCTGCCTTACGAGTTCTTCGATCGCTGTATCGGCGTACTTCAGCTTATTGATTGAACCGGCTCGCGCAAGGGAAGAATCAGGAAGCATGATATGTGCCATTCCCGCGAGGCCTGATGACTGGTCATATACCGCTGCTCCTACGCAGGAGCCAAGTCCCGAGGTGCGCAGTATGTCAGGCATAGATGCGATTTTCAAATCTGCTATACCGACCTTGATGATGCTGGCAATTTCATTCATCGCCCAATACTCCCAAAGAGCTGAAAATCACTTCAAAGGAGCAGGGGTCCGGCAGCAGAAAAAAATGGCCTTTTAATGTATGCGTGACAGCTGGTGCCACTTCAGTCAAAGTTGTCTCGATGACAATTGCACTGTCGCTCACCTGGGAAAGCTCTATAAGGCCGAAGCTGATGATCGCTCCTGCCATATCGATTCCGAGTGCAGGCACTGAAGGATAGAGTGAAAGATTTGTAAAATCAGAGAGTGAGGACAAATAGGAGCCTGCCAGAATATTGCCCATTTCCTGCAGAGCTGACAGCCCTATTTCATCAAAAGGCGGTTCTGCCAGCTGAAATCTGTCATCAGCAGTCATCTGCCGGATGAAGGATTCGGCCTGCTCCACCGGAAGGATGAAGAACATGCTTCCGGGGGCATCGCCCTCGATTCTCAGAAAAACGCTGGCCACTACATTTTCCGGGCCCCCGGCCATTTCCATCATTTCATCAAATGAGACGATCTTAACATTCGGGACTCTCATATCAATCTTTTTATCCAGCAAAGTCGACAGCGCGGTTGCTGCATGCCCTGCCCCGATATTGCCGATCTCCTTCAGCAGGTCCAGGTGCAGGGATGAAATGCCGTGCAGGAAGCTGCCGGTCTGCTTACTCATGGCCTGCCAGCTTCATTTCTCCGCCTTCCAGAATCTTTCCAAGGTCGATCAGGATCAGCAGGCGTTTTTCCACTTTGACGACACCGCTTATGAACTCCGCCTCCTCGGCGCCGATCACGTTCGGCGATGGTTCTATAGAATCTTCTGATACGTCGATCACATCATTGGCCCCGTCAACCACGAGGCCGACTTCCATCTCATCGGCCGAGGCGATGATGACCCTTGTGCTGTCACTATACTCTTTCTGTTCAAGACCGAATCTTGTCCTCAGGTCAATGATCGGGGTAACCACGCCGCGCAGATTGATCACTCCTTTGACAGAGGAGGCTGCCCCGGGCACTCTTGTAATATGCTGTACTTTCTCGATTGATCTTACTTGAGAGACCGGTATCGCATATTCTTTATCTTTTAATAAGAAAATGATCAGTTTTAAATCTGCGGTCATTGTTTCACTCATTTCATACACTCCCTGAATTGGCAGTAGCTTTCATGCCAGTCTATTAATTTATTAAAGCATTGCAGTCAACAATCAATGCAACCTGTCCATCCCCAAGGATCGTAGCTCCGGAAATTGCAAAAATATCATTCAGATAGCCTCCGAGTGATTTAAGCACGATCTCCTGCTGTCCAATAAACGAGTCGACTACCAGTCCAGCCATCTTGTCCCCTTTGCGGACGATGACCACCGAATAATAACCATCTTCCTCCAAATGCACAGGAACAGCGAACACATCCTTCAGGAACAGAAGCGGAACGACCTTGCCGCGGAAATCTATGACCTTCTGGTTGTGGGCATTCATGATATCCTCTTTTTTAATGATTGCCGTTTCAATAATAGACGAAAGAGGAATCGCATACTTTTCCTTCTGTACTTCAATCAGCATGACAGAAATGATGGAAAGTGTCAGCGGAAGCTGGATGGAGAAGGTTGAGCCTTTTCCTTCCTGGGAATCAATCGTGACTGTTCCGCCTAATGATTCAATGGTGCTTTTCACTACATCCAGGCCTACGCCCCTGCCGGAAACATCCGAGATTTTGTCTGCAGTGGAAAAACCGGATGCAAAAATGAGCTCGTACACCTGTTTGTCAGTTAATGAAGCGCCTGCCTGCTCCGTTATAATGCCGTTTTTGACAGCTTTTTGCAGGACTTTGTCACGGTTTATCCCAGCTCCGTCATCGATCAGTTCGATGAAGACGTGGTTGCCGCTGTGGTACGCTTTCAGAACGACTGTCCCTTCTTCATTTTTCCCGTTCGCCTTCCGTACTTCCGGAGTTTCAACTCCGTGATCCAGTGCATTGCGGATCAAGTGTACTAAAGGATCGCCAATTTCATCTATAACCGTTCTGTCCAGTTCTGTTTCTGCACCTACAATTTCAAGATTGATTTTCTTATTCAGGTCCCTGGCCAGCTGGCGGACCATCCTAGGGAAGCGGTTAAATACCGTTTCAACAGGCACCATCCTCATATTGAGAATAATATTCTGAAGGTCTCCTGAGATGCGGGACATTCTTTCAACGGTTTCGTGGAGCTCCTGGTTGTTGAGCTCTTTCGAAATCTGCTCAAGTCTTCCCCTGTCAATGACAAGCTCTTCAAACAGATTCATCAATATATCCAGACGCTCTATATTCACCCGGATTGTTTTGCTGCTTGCCTGTTTGGCCGGTGCACCATTCCTGCTTTCTTCTTTTGGTTCTTCCACAGGCTGGATGATGCCGGCTGCAGGCGTCGGTTCTTCTTCAGCCGGATTGGCAGGCATCAGATCAATGTTTATGATTTCTGCCTTTTCAATTTCTGATACTTTCATGATCTTCGCCTGAATCTCTTCTTTTGGTTCCTTTGTAACCAGCGTGACCGTAAAGGCTGAATCAAATTGCTCTTCCTCCAGCACGTCCACAGGAGGATTGGACTTAATGATTTCACCGGACTTCTCCAATACTTCGAACACCATAAATACTCTCGCAGCCTTCAGGAGGCAATCTTCCCTTAAAGAGATGGATATCTCGAAAACGTCAAAGCCCTGTTCCTTTGACTGGCTGAGCACAGTCCGTTCAAATTCATCATAATCACTTCTCAGCTCTGCAGGAACTTCTGCTTCTGCAGCAGCCGCAGCCGCCGCTTCCTGACGCGATTCCATTACAGGGGTTTGGCCATTTTCAATCAGCTCCAGCTGCTTTACCGCCGTACTGACATCGCGCTTTCCATCCCCTCCTTCTGAAATGGATAATACCATGGCTTCCAAATCATCGACTGCCAGGAAAACGGTATCCAGGAGTTCAGGCGTAACGCCTATCTTTTGATTTCTAATAGCGTCAAGAACATTCTCCATCTGGTGGGTCAGGCGGGCCAGGTCTTCGTAACCCATTGTGGCAGACATTCCTTTTAACGTATGGGCAGATCTGAATATTTCATTAATTATTTTCAAATCGGCAGGATTCTTTTCAAGTTCAAGCAGATGTTCATTAATCGCTTGCAGATGCTCCCTGCTTTCTTCAATAAATACTTCTAAATATTGGCTCATTTCCATGGCGCTTTCACCCCTCTGAATTAAACATAGCTCTTTATTTTTTCAGCAATTTCTTCTATATTCGCAACTTTATCGACAAGCCCGGTTTCTATTGCCGTCCTCGGCATTCCGAATACAATCGCTGAATCTTTTGATTCTGCAATAGCAGAAGCATTTCCTTTGCTCTTGATTGCTGATAAGCCTTTTGTCCCGTCTGAACCCATGCCAGTCAGGATTACAGCGATTTTATGGCAATTTTCAATCATGCTTGCCGACTCAAACAGTATATCTACTGATGGCCTGTGCCCATTGACCGGCGCAGCTTCACTTAAGACCGCCATCAAGCCGGCTTTCGTCTGCTGTACTGTCAGGTGAAGGCCCCCGGGCGCTATGTAAGCTGTCCCTTTTTTCAGCAATTCGCCGTGCTCGGCTTCTTTTACACACAGCTCCGACAAGAGATCCAGCCTGTCAGCCAATGACTTGGTAAAGCCTGGAGGCATATGCTGGACAACAAGCACTGGTGCATCCAGGGTCCCTGGAAGCTTGGAAAACACCTTTTGAAGCGCTCTCGGCCCGCCGGTTGAGGTACCGATGCACACAAGCTTGTCTGCTGCGGGCAGGCTGCCTGGCTTGAGGGGCGGTCCGAAAGTCTCTGGTTCTATTTTACTATAATTTTCGTATAGCTTAATAGTATTTTTTCCATATAAAGGCTTGTCTGCCAGTTTGGCAGCTGATATCCTGCTTGCAGCAATGACCTTCTCTGCAAGCTCCTGTTTAATTTTGAACAAGTCCAGTGAAATAGAACCTGAAGGCTTTGAGATAAAATCGGCAGCTCCGAGCTGGATGCTGTTCATTGTCTTTTCTGCGCCTTCTTTGGTGGCACTGGCCAGCATGACGACAGGAAGGGGATGAACTTCCATGATTCTCTTTAATGCATCAAGTCCATTAAGCTTCGGCATTTCCACATCCATGGTAACGACATCCGGCTTCAATTCCTCAATCTTCCTTAAAGCATCTTCCCCATCTTTAGCGGTTCCGCATATATTGATTTGTTCATTCTCAGAGAGGAAGTCAGAGATAAGCTTTCTCATAAAAGCAGAGTCATCCACTACGAGTACATTGATCTTGCCCATTTAGCTCCGCCCCTTTTCAAAAAGCAATTGCTTAAGCCGCGACATAAAGGGAACCTTCCCATCAGCCTGCTGCTTCCCGTTCTGCTGCAGGAAAAAATCAGCAATGTCAAGAGTGGCCCTTGAAGCTGCCGAGCTTCTTTTATAAAGCAGATAAGGGGTCTGCTTCCTGACGGCCTGCTGAACGCTGCGGTCATCAGGAACAGCGCCAAGCCTTGTGACCCTTTTTCCCAGGAAGCTTTCCATTACTTGTGATATCCTGTTAAACGCCGAGGCTGCTTCCTTCTCTGTTTCTGCTTTATTGACGACTATACTAATCGGCATCTTATTGTCCCTGAGATGGATGAACTTCAAAGCAGCATAAGCATCGGTCAAAGAAGTCGGCTCAGGGGTTGTCACTGCTATCAGTTCATTCACGGATAAAATAAAATGAAGAGATTGGCTGCTGATTCCCGCACCCATATCCAGAATGATATATTCATATTTAGAAAACAGCTCCGAGAAATCCAAGAAAAATTGGTCAAGCACCGGTGCTGAGATCTCGGCCAGCTGAGAAAGGCCTGTTCCCCCTGCTATGTAATGGAGTCCATGCGGTCCCACTGAAATGATTTTCTCGAGTGAAGCATTGCCTGCAAAATAGTCTGCAGCCGAATAAGGAGAAGCAAGGCCAAGCAGGACATCTATATTCCCCATTCCGATATCAAGATCCAGCAGCAGAACATCATGCCCTTTTTCCTGGAGTGAAAGGGAGAAGTTCAGGGAAAAATTCGATTTCCCTACTCCTCCTTTCCCGCTTATTACAGCGATAGTCTTTGCTGAAGCCTTATCTTCCCCGTTCCTCAGTTTCCTTCTAAGCTGTTCTGCCTGGTCATTCATACTTTGATTCTCCCATTATCGCCCCGGCTATTGTTTTCGGGCCGGCGGGCACAAGATCATCCGGGACATTTTGGCCGGTAGTCAGATAGGCTGCCCCTTTTCCTGTTTTATCAATTATGTTGAGCAGCGGTCCAAAGGTCGACGTTTCATCTGCTTTTGTGAATATGAACCTGTTAATGTCCACTACTGAAAATTGTTTGATTGTTTCTTCCATATCCCTTTGCTTGGATGTTAACGATAGGACCAGATAGGTCTGGCTGCTTTCTGCCTCAAGCAGGCTTTTAAGCTCCTGGACATATTTCGGGTTGCGGAAATTGCGTCCCGCTGTATCAATCAAAATGACCTCAAAGTCCTTGAAAGTGTCCACTGCAGCCTTGAAATCTTCCTCTGTATAGCATACTTCCATAGGCACATCGAGTATATCTGCATATGTTTTCAGCTGGTCGATGGCAGCGATTCTATACGTGTCTGTAGTGATGAAGGCCGTTTTTTTCTTTTGCTTTATCACACATTCAGCAGCTATTTTAGCCAGAGTAGTTGTTTTGCCAACGCCTGTAGGTCCGACAAAGTTAATGATTTTGTGATCAAACGCAATTCCGCCATATTGGGCTGTTTCGAGCTTTGCCGTCAAAAGTTCCCTCAGCCAGCTATTAATCTTGTTAAAATCAGGTTCTAAGTCAGATTTATACCATTTTACCAAAAGCTTTTCCATAAGCTCTTCAATGATTGAAGGTTCCACTTCCTGTCCTGCCAGCTCTTCCTGCACTTTCTTGAGCGGAAGCGGCAGGGAAGATTGGGCTCTTAAGCTTCCTCCAGAAGAAGACTGCTGCATTAAACGCTTAAGCTCCCGGATTTCCGCTGCCAGTTCTTCCGAAGAAGGTCCCCCTGCTTTTGGAAAAAATTCAGCTGCCTTTACAGGCGGAGGCTCGATCATTTTTTCTTTTAATACTTCCTTAGGCTGGCTGGGCTCAGGATCTATTGCTGCAATGACTTCAATATTCCTTTTCTTGAAAAACCCTAGGAATCCGTTTGTCTGCACCATTTTGGAATTCAGGATGACTGCATCGCTGCCAAGCTCTTCGCGGATGATTTTCATTGCTTCAGGCATTGAAGGTGCCGTGAATTTTTTTACTTTCAATCGATGTTCACCACCCCTACACTTTGTACTTCTACATTTGCTTCCAATTCATTATAGGAAAGGATCGGCACGAGCGGGAAATACCGTTCTGTCAATTGTCTCACATACATCCTAACGGCTGGCGAGCAAAGAACGATAGGCGACTGGTCCATGATGGAAAGCTGCTCCACCTGGGAAGCGATCGATTCCAGGATGCTTTGTGAAACAGCCGGATCCATTGAAAGATAATTCCCATGCTCAGTCTGCTGGATGCCTTCTGCTATCAGCTTTTCAATTTTCCCTGACAATGTCACAACTTTCAGGGAATCGCCCTGTGCGGAATACTGGTTGGTGATCTGGCGGGCCAGCGCCTGCCTTACATATTCAGTGAGCAGATCTGTATCAGATGTCACTTTTCCAAAATCAGCCAGCGTTTCAAAAATGATCGGCAGGTTGCGGATAGAAACATTCTCCTTAAGCAGCTTGGCCAATACCTTTTGAACTTCGCCAACTGACAATGGATTTGGCGTGACTTCGTCTGCAAGGATCGGGTAGCTTTCCTTCAGATGGTCAATCAGCTGCTTTGTCTCCTGCCTTCCGAGCAGATCATAGGCGTTCGCTTTGATGATTTCAGTAATATGGGTAGAGACGACCGAAGGGGGGTCCACTACCGTGTAGCCAAAAATTTCTGCCTGCTCTTTCGTTTCCTCTGTTATCCATTTGGCTGGAAGCCCAAAGGAAGGCTCAACCGTATCAATCCCGTCGATGCTGTCATCTTCAATCCCGGGGCTCATGGCCAGATAGTGGTCAAGCAGCAGCTCACCGCGGGCCATTTCATTTCCTTTAATCTTCAGCCTGTATTCATTCGGCTGCAGCTGGATATTATCCCTGATTCTCACCACAGGAATGACCAGCCCCAGTTCAATTGCAAGCTGCCTCCGGATCATCACGATCCTGTCAAGAAGGTCTCCGCCCTGATTGGCGTCTGCAAGCGGGATAAGCCCATAGCCAAACTCGAATTCAATGGGGTCCACATTCAGAAGGCTGACCACACTTTCAGGACTCTTCATTTCATCTGTTTCCAGCTCTTCCTCTATCTCCTGAAGCTGCTCTTTATCAGGCTCCTTCACCCTTGATAACATAAATCCGCCAAAAGCAAACAATCCGGCAATCGGGAAAGTAAGGATATTGCTGATAGGCGTAAACAGTCCAAGCAGGAATATTGTCGCTCCGGTTACATACAGCATCTTTGGGTATGCGAGTATCTGTGAAGTAATATCCTTGCCCAGATTCCCTTCGGATGCTGCCCGGGTCACGACAATTCCTGTCGCGGTTGAAATAAGCAATGCAGGGATCTGGCTGACGATCCCGTCACCCACTGTCAGCAGCGAATAGCGGCTGGCCGCATCAGCGAAGCCGAGTCCCTGCTGCATCATGCCAATGACAATCCCGAATATAAGGTTGATCAGGACAATGATGATCCCGGCTATGCTGTCCCCTTTTACAAATTTGCTCGCACCATCCATCGAGCCGTAGAAATCAGCTTCCCGGCTGACCTTTTCCCGTCTTTCCCTTGCTTCATGCTCAGAAATCATCCCCGCATTCAGATCAGCATCGATGCTCATCTGCTTTCCTGGCATTGCATCGAGCGTAAATCTTGCTGCAACCTCTGAAACACGCTCAGAACCTTTTGTTATAACGATAAATTGGATAATAATCAGGATAAGGAAAACAACCATCCCTACTATTACATTCCCGCCGACAACGAATGTCCCGAACGTCTCAACGACACCGCCTGCTTCACCTTTTGATAAAATAGATCGGGTCGTGGATACATTCAGTCCAAGCCTGAATAATGTCAGCAGCAGCAGGAGCGATGGAAAAATGGAAAACTGCAGCGGTTCATTCATATTCATGGATATCAGCAAAACGAGAAGCGCCAGTGATATATTCATGATGATCAGGATGCTTAACAGCCACGATGGAAATGGTATGATAAGCATGGCGACAATCAGGATGACACTGACAACAACCGATAAATCTCTACCAGACATAATCTCTCTCCTAACAGAAATGCGTAAGGCACTTGTTCAGCCACGACAAGCTTAAGACGCATAAGGATGGGAGGCGTTCTTCCTCCCGTCCTTATGTGGCTTAAGACCTCGAGGGGCTAGTGCCTGGAGCTGGACAATTTAGAAATGCGTAAGGCACTTGGTTCGATGGAACGCAGACGAAGGACTCCGCTCTATTCAGAAGCGTCATCATGGCCGGACTGTTCAGGCCTCTTCGCTGCTGCTTACATTTTGTTCTTGGTGCGGTATACATACGCAAGGATTTCCGCAACCGTTTTAAAAAACTCCTCAGGTATGGTGCTGCCGATTTCGGTCTGGCTGTACAGAGCCCTCGCCAGCGGCCTGTTCTCCACCGTAATTACCTCATTTTCTTTGGCTATATATTTGATTTTCTGTGCAACATAATCTGCGCCTTTTGCCACCACATACGGTGCATCCTGCTTTTCTTCGTCATACTTCAGGGCAATGGCAAAGTGGGTAGGATTGGTGATGACGACATCGGCGTTCGGCACTTCCTGCATCATGCGGCTCATCGCCATTTCTCTTTGCTTCTGCTTGATCTTTGACTTGATCAAAGGATCGCCTTCAATGTTTTTATATTCATCTTTTATGTCCTGCTTGGACATCCGGATGTTTTTCTCGAAATCATACTTCTGATAGAGATAATCCAGGACAGATAAAAAGAGAAGCGCAGCTGATGCAAATAAGCCCATCTGCACGGTAAGACTGGCCAAAATGATCAGTGCCGCCCCCGGGGATTTTTGTGAAAGCATCAGGATTTCGTCAATCCGCATCCATAAAACCACAAATGTGACCGCACCGACAAATCCGATCTTTAAGACCGACTTCAGCAGCTCCACAATGGCCCTCATTGAAAAAATTCTTTTAAATCCTTTGATAGGATCGATTTTTTCCAGCTTAAACTGAATGGCTTCGGTTGAAAATAAAAATCCAACCTGCATATAATTGGCTGCTGCCCCGGCAATCATGGCAATCAGCATGACCGGTCCCAGAAACAAAGCCAATTCCTTCATGACTGCAAGGAAAATGGCCTGTACATTGCTCTCGGTCAGTTCCATGAGCATAAATTCCTGAAAAGAGTGCGTCAGCAAATACATGATGATATTTTTTAAATATCCGCCTGCAAAAAGGAGAAACAGGAATACAGCCAGCAGAACCAAGGCTGTATTGACATCCTGGCTTTTGGCAACCTGCCCTTTTTTACGGGAGTCCTGACGCTTCTTGGGGGTGGCCTTTTCTGTCTTCTCCCCGCTGAAAAACTGTAAATCAAGCCTGATCCTATTCATCCAGACGCTCCCCCTATCAGATCCATCAGGCCTTTCATTGTACTGGCCATCGCGCCGAAAAGCTGCGAGACTACATAGAGCAGGACACTCATAACAGCAACAAGAACAATGAAGCTGACGCCGATTTTCAGCGGAATTCCGACTACAAACACATTCAGCTGGGGAACGGTCCTTGCTACAATTCCGAGCGCCACATCCACAAGGAACAGACACCCGACCACCGGCACAGACATCTGGAATGCCGATATGAACATCGAATTAAAGGCCCGCAGCATATATTCAGCCATACCTTCATCCCCGAACGGGATCCACGGCTGGTCGAGCGGTATAGCCTGATAGCTGTAGAAAATACCATCAATGAGCAGATGATGCCCATTGACCATCAGGAGGAAAAACAGAGATATCGTGTATAAATACTGGCCCATGAGCGGGCTTTGCGCACCTGTTTGCGGATCAATTACATTGGCGATGGCGAAACCCATCTGAAAGTCGATCAAACCGCCTGCTATTTGAATGGCCGAAAGGATTAAATATGATATAAAGCCTATGACAAGCCCAACCAGTGCTTCTTTCATAATCAGCAAATAATAGGCACCATTAATTTCAAATGCCGGGGCATCCGCCGCATAAAAGATGATCCAGGCCAGAAAAAAGCCCAAGCCAATTTTATGGGTATTAGGGATTGACCGGTAAGAAAAAAGCGGCATCAGAAGAAAGAAAGAAGTCACTCTTACAAATATCAGTAAAAAAGCAGGAAACGCCGGAAGTAAATCTAGCATGTCATCATCCTACAAATCTAGTCAGATTTGAAAATATTTCATTTGTATAAGAAAGCATATGGCTGAGCATCCAAGGGCCGAAAAAAACAACACCGAGAAGGACAGCAACGATCTTTGGCACAAATGCCAAGGTCTGTTCCTGGATCTGGGTGGTCGCCTGAAAGATGCTGACAATCAGCCCCACGACAAGCGCAAGCACCAAAAGCGGCCCGCTGATATATAAAACACTCATAATCCCTTGCTCTGCGATCGATATAACTGTTTCGGGACTCATTCATTCACCTGCTTAAAAACTTTGTAGTAAAGATTTGACCACGAGATACCATCCATCCACAAGAACGAACAGCAAAATTTTAAACGGAAGTGATATCATGACCGGCGGAAGCATCATCATCCCCATGGACATAAGCACACTGGCCACTATCATATCAATCACTAGGAAAGGGATAAAAATCATAAATCCAATCTGGAAAGCAGTTTTTATCTCACTGATGGCAAATGCCGGAACCAGCGCTGTCAGCGGAATATCCTGTATGGATTCCGGCGTTTCGGCACCGGAATATTCCAGGAACAAAGCTAAATCCTTCTGCCTTGTATGGGCGCTCATAAAGTCCTTGAAAGGGACAGAAGCTTTTTCATACGCCTGTTCAAGATTGATTTCATCATTAAAAAGCGGGGTCAGCGCCTGTTCATTAACCTCCTGGAAGGTGGGTGCCATGATGAAGAATGTCAAAAAAAGCGAGAGGCCTACAAGCACCTGGTTGGGTGGCATTTGCTGGGTAGCAAGCGCCGTTCTGACAAAAGAAAGAACAATGATGATCCTGGTGAAACATGTCATTAAAATCAATATGCTCGGCGCCAGCGATAAAACCGTCAGCAGCAGGAGCATTTTTACTGAAGTGGATACATTATCAGGGGAGCTCGCATTGAAAAATTCCATAAATTCATTCATTGATCTTTTGGCCCCTTCTGCTCCATTTCCTGGTGAATTTTCCTGCGCTCTCTGCTCAGCTCTTCCAGCTGTCCTTTTAAAACAGACTGAAAATCGCCATTGCTGCCTTCAGCGGATTTTGATTTTGCCGCATTTGCCGTTCTGGCTGCCTTTGCTCTTTGAATCACTTTTGTCACAATATCGCTTGGCTGAACAAGCTGTTCCATTTTGTTGTTATAATCATTGATGATCTGATGATATTCTTCTTCATCATCTATTTCTTTCAACAGCTGTATATTATCACCCACACCCACTACAAGAAGCTGCCTGCCTACTTTGATGATCTGAATGCTTTTGCTGGCTCCGAGCGAGGCGCCGCCGAGATTTTCGACAAGCTGGGAAGATTTATAGGTCCGGCTTTTTTTGTTGATGAATTTAAGCAGAAAGTACAGCAGGCCAATGACAAATGCTGTGGCAAAAATCATCTTGGCTATATCCCAGCTGTTAATGCCAACTCCGCCAGATCCTTCTTCCTTTGCAGCCGAGCCGGCTCCCTTTGCAGGCTCTGCGCAATCTCCCGCTTTCTGCTCAAAGCAGTCTTTGACGCTGTTATTCAGCTGCTCTGCATGGGCCACAGATTGAAGGCCCGGCAAAGCAGCTGCAGCAAGAAGCAGGGTTATGAGCAATTGTTTAACTATTTGCAACATGATGCACCCTCTATTTTTAAAATTGCTTTTAGCCTAAGGTTTTTGAGATAGCTTCCAAGACCCTGTCAGCCTGGAAAGGCTTAACGATAAAATCCTTTGCGCCGGCCTGGATGGCATCGATGACCATCGCCTGCTGACCCATGGCCGAACACATGATGACCTTTGCAGAAGGATTAAGCTTTTTGATTTCTTTCAGTGCAGTGATGCCATCCATCTCCGGCATCGTTATGTCCATTGTCACCAGGTCAGGCTGTGTTTCTTTGTATTTTTCTACAGCCTGGGCCCCATCCGCTGCCTCGCCGACAACGTCGTAGCCATTCTTGGACAGGATGTCCTTAATCATCATTCGCATGAATGCCGCATCGTCCACTATCAAAATCTTCTGTGCCATAATACTTAACCCCCATATTAGTTATCTTAAATTTTTGATCCTGTCGCTCTGGCTGATGATATCTGTGACCCTGACACCAAAGTTCTCTTCAATAACAACCACTTCGCCTTTTGCAATCAGGCGGCTGTTGACAAGAATATCTACCGGTTCTCCTGCAAGCTTGTCCAGTTCGATGATAGATCCCGCGGAAAGCTCCAGTATATCTTTAACTGAACGCTTTGTCCTGCCCAGCTCTACTGTCACCTGCAAAGGAATATCCAGGAGCATATTCAGATTCTTTGTTTCAGACTCCTGAAGCTGCTGAGGCTCAAAGTTTGAAAATACAGCAGGCTGAACCTGCGGCGGCTGTCCGCCTGGATAATGGGCCCCAAGATGCTGGGGAGCCGCCTGGGCAGCCGGACGCTGCGTCTGTGTTTCCATGCCGGAGTATTGCACAGTTCCCTGTCCATAGCCGGGAGGGGCTGCTGCCATATCCGGCACTGGTTCTGCCGGCGGTTGATGGAATGCTGGCTCCTGTGCCTGCACAGGGTCAGGCTTGCTCAAATCTGCAGCCGGGTTTTCAGCCTGCGCCCCCGGATTCATAAGCTCTTCAACCAGCCTTTTAGCAAATTCCAGCGGGACCACCTGCATGATGCTTGAATCAATCAGATCCCCAATTTTCAGCCTGAAAGATACCTTTACAAGCATATCGTCATCCGGAATCCTATCTGTCCCTTCCCCTTGCTGCACATCCAGAAAATCAATGGATGGTGGCGAAATATCAACCCGTTTGCTGAAAATGGTGGACATGGAAGTTGCAGCGGAACCCATCATCTGGTTCATTGCTTCCTGCACGGCGCTCAGCTGGATTTCGCCAAGCAGATCTGCGGGGTTCAATCCGTCTCCGCCCAGCATGAGATCTGCAATGATTGCAGCATCTGATTGTTTAATGACAAGCAGATTGCTTCCTGAGAATCCTTCTGTATAGCTGACCTGGATGGCCACATACGGGTGCGGAAACTCCTCTTGAAGCTTTCTTTTTAATATGACAGAAACAGTCGGGGTTGTTATTTCAACCTTTTGATTCAAAAGTGTAGATAAAGCAGTAGCAGAACTGCCAAAAGAGATATTCCCGATTTCACCAAGCGCATCCTGTTCCATCATGGATAGGTAATCTTGAACTGAAAAAATATCGTCTTCCTCTGTGTCGTCGGTTCCTCTTAAAAGGGCATCTATTTCATCTTGCGAGAGCATATCGTCACTCATCATCGCTGTCTCCCCCCTTCAATGTATCAAGTATTTGAATAGCCAGCTTTTTATTCGCCTTACCGGGCTGTCCTGTAAATTTAGGGATATCCCCGATTTTGATCGTCAGCGGACGGTCAATCGCCTGGTTCAGCTCAATGACATCCCCGAGATCAAGCATAAGGAAGTCCTGGATGGAAATATCGGCAGAACCCAGTTCTGCTGAAACCGGCACCTGTGCCTTCTGTATGCTGTCCTCAAGCCTGCCGAGCTCCTCTGGCTCCCTTTCCTTTTTCTCTGTCTGCATCCAGTAATGGACAGAAAGCTTGGGAATGATCGGTTCAAGCACAACATGGGGTATGCAGATATTAATCATCCCGCTTGTTTCGCCGATCATGGTGTTCAGCGATATGACGACAACCGTTTCATTTGGGGAGACCATCTGCAGAAACTGCGGATTGATCTCGAATTCGGCAAGGAAAGGATCGATTTCGGTAATCGTGCTCCATGCCTCCCTCAAATGCTCAAATGCCCGTTCAAAAGTATTGGACATGATCTTTGTCTCGATTTCTGTCAATGTATCGACTTTATTGATGCTCGAACCCCTGCCGCCCATCATCCGGTCCATCATCGCATAGGCAATATTAGGATTGACCTCCATCAGGATCCTTCCATCGAGCGGGGGTACCTCGAATACATTCAATATCGTCATTTTCGGAATCGATCTGATAAATTCCTCATATGGTATCTGGTCGGCAGAAGCCACCGAGATCTGGACATAGGTCCTTAATTGCGCTGAGAAGAAGGTCGTCAATAGACGGGCAAAATTTTCGTGAATCCTGGTCAGGCTCCGAACCTGGTCTTTTGAAAACCGGAGTGCCCTCTTAAAATCATATACTTTCACTTTCTTCTCAGACTGTTCTTTCTTTAATTCATCTGCATCCATTTCCCCTGTTGATATAGCGGAAAGCAGTGCATCGATTTCATTTTGCGATAAAACCTCACCAGACATGAACCCTCACCTCCATCTTCGTAATCTGCCGAGGAAAATCCGGATTATTGGAGGAGAGACTCAGTGATATAGACACTCTCTACTTTTCCGTTTTGCATCAGGCTGTTGATTTTTGATTTAAGGTCCTCCTGCAGGCTGATTTTGCCTTCTTTGCCCTGCAGGTCTTCCGCCTTCTTTTCTGAAAGCTCCTGGATGATAATATTCTTGACCTGGAAATCTCTCTTCTCAAGCTCTTCCTTCGCTTTTTTGCTGTCAGTCTCAACCTTGAAGGAGATGCGGATAAAATCATCGCTGGCCAAATTCGTTGTGATCTGGTTAATGTCCACAGATGCTTCCAGCACTTCTTCAATTGAAGGCTCTTTCTCCTCTGCACCGTCTGTATATTTCATAACAACGACCAATGCCACCGCACCAACCAGAGTGATAGCTATGAGCAAAAACAGCATGATCATTAAGAGTTTATTATTCTTCATTTTCCATTCCCTCCAGCTGTTTGTGCCCAAGCAATCCGATAGACTGATAGAACCCGATAATCTTCCTTTTCACCGAGTCCTCATCATCCTTCACCACATACTTTCTTCCATTGGCCAGTGTAATGGTCGTGTCGGGAAAAGATTCGACCGTTTCAATATAAACAGCATTAATTGTAAATGTCTTTCCATTCAGCCTTGTAACAGTAATCATTGTAAGCGCCAGGACCGAAGGAAGCCTCCAGCCCTGTCCCTCCTCAGCTTAACGTTTTAAGTTTACCAGTTCCTGCAGGATCTCGTCGGAAGTTGTGATGATGCGGGTATTCGCCTGGAATCCACGCTGAGCCACAATCATTTCAGTGAATTCCTCAGAAAGGTCTACATTGGACATTTCGAGGGAACCTGATACGAGTGATCCCGCTCCAGAAGTACCAGGTAAAACATTTTGTGCTGGTCCTGAGTTGGCAGTAGACTTATAAAGGTTATTTCCTACTTTTTCAAGCCCTCCATTATTTGAAAACCTTGCAAGTCCTATGGTTGGACCAGTTGATGCCGTTCCGCCTTGAACATAAGAGATGCTGCCGTCTGCTCCTATGCTAAGATTTTCAATTTGACTGATATTAGCAATCGTAATCGCATTTCCTGGTGTGGTGCTATCAAGAATTTTTTCTCCTGAGGCTGTTACAAGATTGCCGGTGTTATCAAAATAAAAATTTCCGGCTCTTGTGTAAAAGGTATTAGTACCTTTTTGAACCTTAAAGTAACCATCACCTTGTATACCTATATCCAAAATTCTTCCTGTAGTCTGCAAACTACCTTGAGTATCAATAGTATCAATAGCAGACATTTGAGATCCCAATCCCACTTGCTTTGGATTGATTCCACCTACTCCGTTACCTGCCCCGGTCGCCCCCGAAACCGTCTGGCTCACCATATCCTTAAAAGTAACCCGGCCTTTTTTAAATCCAAAGGTATTCACATTGGCAATATTATTGCCGATTACATCTAACTTTGTCTGGAAGTTTTTCATTCCGCTAATTCCTGAGTACATTGAACGCAGCATTTTATCTGCTCCTTTCATGTTAAGTCTGCTTCAGTCAGTCGGCAGACGTGGCTTCCTCAATGAGGTCCGGCCCATTTAGTGTTAATCCATCAGTATCGTTCCGTCAATATTCGTAAAAATCTGGCTGTTTGCTTCCTTCCGTTCCATCGCCGTGATCACCGTGTTATTCCGGACGCTTACTATTAATGCGGCTTCCGGCAGCAGGACAAGTGACTCTGCGATTCCCATTCCCTTTGCTTCTGCCACCTTTGTTTCAACCTGATCCCAGCGGTCAGCAGTGATATGTATATCCCTCTGCTGCAGCCTTTCACTGGCATGCCTGCTGATATTCAGCTTTGCCGGAATATTAATGGCATTCTGCAGATGATCTGAAAAAGAAGCAAGATGTGTATTTCTGTGTGCCTGCGGCTTTCTTGGAACTGCCGGATTTAATTGCGATTGAATTGGAAGATACACTTGCTTGCCCATCCAATCACTTCCTATCCTATTCGATTTCGGTAATTTGCGATGAATTCACAGCTGTACCATTGCCCAGCTGGAAGAGCGTAGTTCCGCCTTTAAGGCTGACAGATTTAACAAAATCCTTTTGCTCAGCCCCATTTTCCCCAAGAAAGGTTATCATTCTTCCAATCAGCATGCTCGCCTGCATGAGGCTGTTATCCTGGGATCCTCCCTTGACTTCGGAAATATTGGCTGGTCCCAGCTCTGTCCCATCTTCCAGGATAAAAACAGCATTGCCATTCTTGAACTGGATGGAGGCAACTCTTCCTGCTCCTTCCTCGATCGAAGGCTGTGCATTCGGATCCTCTGATTCTGCGACTTTATGCCATTTGATTTCCTTGCCGGCAAATTCACTATAGGCAATCAAAGAATCCTGTTCCTGCATTTGGACGAGCTTTTGTATGCTTGTGTTCATGTTTGTCATCTGCTCCAGAGATGAGAATGTTGCCATCTGGGCAATAAAATCTTTATCCTGCAAGGGGTTTGAAGGATCCTGGTTTTGCAGCTGAACCATCAATATCTTTAAGAAATCATCTTTGCCCAAAATATCTGACCCGGTTTTCCGTTCTTCCTTTTTATAGCTTGAAAGCATCAAAGACGAATCAATTGTATTTGCCATGCTACCACCTATGCTTCTGTATTTAATAGAATTTCTTCAAAAGATTCACCGGCCGATTCTTCATCTCTTCCAGCCTGCTGTTTTTGCCTGTCAGGCTGATTTTGCCCCTGCTGCTGCTGCTGGGCATCACGCTGCGGCATTCTCTCCTGCTGGCTCAGCTGCTGTGAAATTTCAATCCGTTCTACCTGGATATTTTGAGAGTGGAGTGCCTGTTTAAGTCCATTCACCTGGGAATCAAGCATTTCCTTAGCTGCACCTGTTGATGTCAGAATCCTGGCTGTAAGCTGGGAATCCTTTTGGATCAATTCGATCCTCAGCGATCCCAAATTTTCGGGATTGAGCCGTAAAAACATCCGCTGCACCCCGCCTGTTTTTGTGAGCTGGCTTTTTGCCAGGATAGATTCAAATTGTTCGATAAGCTGCTCAGTTGAGACCATCTTCCCCTGGTTAGACTGCATCAGTGTCAGATGCTCAACTTTTGTCATCTGCGGCATCAGAGTGAACGAAGATGCACCAGCATCCAGCCTGGAAATGGTTTTTCCGCCGTCTGGCAATTGATATTTGCCTTCATTGCTTTTTTGCCGGCCCAGGTTTAAATCATTTGAAAGCTGGGTATAAGTTTTCTGCAAATAGTGGAGCTTTTCTTTGCTTGCCGCTGACATGATAAAAGCGTCAAGTTTTTCAAGCAATTGCCTTGCTCCTTTGGCGAGCGGCTGTTCTCCAGCAAAGTCGGCATTTTTTTGAAGAAGGTCGTATAACTTTACAATTTTGGCTGCATCGATAAGTTCTTTTGAAAGTAAACCGGCGACTTTATTTTCTGGAAGAGCGGTCAATTGAGCAAGTATGTGCATGATGTTTTCCAAGTATGGCAACTGTTCAATATTTATATGTTCATCTGCCTGTTTCCCTGTTAAATCTGACAAGTACTTGTTTAGGTCAGTTACTATGGAAGATATCCTTTCGTCAGACAATCCAAGATAGCTCTGAATCTGTTCAAGCAGACCGGTATCTTCACCGCTCAAAAGCTGGTCGAGCAGCTGATGTCCGCCCTCCAGATCAAGCAGGGAATCAGCAGACATGAATTCAGCCAGTGACATGAGAGCCTCCTGATCTACTTCAGGAGTTTTCCCGCTTGGGTCCTGCTGAATTTCTCCCTGGCCTGCCAAAAGCATTGACATCATAGCCGTGAATCCCTGGCCCGCCTCAGTTTTTCCCGCATTTGCAGCGGCCGGACCTGCACTAACGATTGCCCCCAAACCTGTTAGCTGCATTCTTTTCACCCCCTTTCATATCACGCTGAGTCATTCTGAAGCTGACCGGCTGCTTTCATTTGTCAAAAGCTCTGTGAACTTTGCAGCATCTTCCGGCAGCATTTTTTCCATGATGCCTGCCAGCGTGTCAGGCTTTACATTCGAGAGGATCTGAAGAGCCTCATCATCATTCATCTGTGCAAGGATGGGCGCAGCATTTTTGGCTGACATCGTTTCATAGGTTTTTACAATATCCTTGAACGCACGCTTGTTTTCCTCTTGTATAGCCAGGAGTTCGTCTATCTGATTCTGCAGCTGCTGTTTTTCCAGCTCATTTTCCTCAATCTCGCTGTCTTTCGATTCCAGCTGGGACTCCAGCCGCTCAATCTGTGCTTCCCTGTCTTCAATAGCTGCTCCAAGCTCGACGATCCTCTGATCAGCTTCTTTATCAGCAGCTGACTGTTCCTTATCGATCATCTCCGAGATAACAGGGATTTTGCTGCCCAGTTCCCTGCCTGCTTCAAAGAGGTTGGTCCCATTGACAGTTAATACAATCAATGTAACTGCAATCGCAAAAAGGAGAGGAATCACAACCAATATAAAAAACATTTGAAACTTGCTGTATTTTTTTTCTGTCTCTTCTGCCGTTTTATTCATTGGCCCACCTGGCTTCCCCGATTGGCATACAGCTGAATCGAGATATCATCCATTTGCCTGTTTTCTTCCAGCTTCATAGATTCCGCAAAACGGACAATATCTTTCTCTTTCATCTTTTCGTATTTTTTTACTTCTATATTTTTTTCCGTTAATTTATCCTGATAATAATTCATCTGATTTCTCGCATTGAATACAACCTGCTGGTAGTGTTCGATCGTTTTTTCAAGGCTGTGGATAAAATGCTGATAATGCCTGATTTCCTGGACCGGCAATCCGCTGGCAAGCTTGGAGAACTGGAACTCCTCCAGATCTTCCTTCTTCTTAAGGAGCTCATAAAGCTTTCCTGCCGCTTCTTCAAACCTTCGGACAGATTGGTTATAGCTGTCCAGGGCTTCGTCCTTTTCCCTTTCCCGTATCGACATTACCTTTTCAAATCTGTATTGATATTGCATGAATTATTCACCTGTTTCCATTAAACGGAGCAGGTGCTGTATGCTGTCCTGCATCGTTACTTTTTCTTCTGTTCCCTGTTTTAAAAATGAGATGATTTCCGGATAGAGGCGGACAGCCTGGTCAATCTCCCTTGATGTCCCTTTTTTATATGCTCCAATATTGATAAGATCTTCGGAGTTTATATAAGTGCTCAGCCTTTCGCGCAGCAATTCTGCGCTTTTTTTATGCTCATGCGGTACGATATTGTTCATCACCCTGCTGACGCTTTTTAATACATTGATAGCCGGGTACTGCCCTTTATTGGCCAGGGCCCGGTCAAGGACGAAGTGCCCATCAAGTATTCCCCTGACAGTATCAGCTATCGGCTCATTCATATCGTCGCCGTCCACCAGCACTGTGTAAAAAGCTGTAATCGATCCCTTATGGTTCGTCCCTGTACGTTCAAGCAGCTTTGGCAGCACCGCGAATACAGACGGTGTATAGCCTTTCGTGGTCGGCGGCTCCCCTATCGCAAGGCCTACTTCCCTTTGCGCCATGGCAACCCTTGTCACCGAGTCCATCATCAATACAACATTCAAGCCTTTATCACGAAAATATTCAGCGATTGCGGTGGCTGTATATGCACCCTTTATCCTCATCAGTGCAGGCTGGTCAGAAGTGGCGGCAATGACGATCGACCTCTTGAGGCCCTCTTCGCCAAGATCATTCTCGATGAATTCCCTGACTTCCCTGCCTCGCTCTCCGATGAGTGCTATCACATTCAGGTCAGCCTTTGTATTTCTGGCGACCATTCCCAGCAGCGTACTCTTTCCGACGCCGCTGCCTGCAAATATGCCAACCCGCTGGCCGTAGCCGACTGTCAGGAGACTGTCGATCGCCCTTACCCCGACCTCCACCGGTGAGGAAATCGGCGGGCGGTTCATCGGGTTTGGGGGGTCCTGCTCAGTCGGTACAGAAGCCAGCCCCTTGGGCAATGCTTTTCCGTCAAGCGGGTGCCCGAGCGCATCTATTACCTCGCCAATAAGGGACGTTCCGATTTTGATTTCCAGAGGCTTTAAAGTGGCTTCCACCAGGCTCCCCGGGGCTATCTCACTGATAGCTGTATATGGCATCAAAATGACATTTTCCTCTTTAAAGCCTACAACCTCAGCCATGATCTTCCGCTTTTTCCCTGAACCCACATGGATGATGCATACATCTCCGATGGAGCTTTCAGGACCCTGTGACTCAATCATCAGGCCCACTACTTTTTTCACTTTACCGTAGCGTTTGTACGTATCAATCTGCCCTATCTCACTAATCAGATCTGCAGCCTTCAATTATTTTCACTCTCCAGCAGTTCAATCAGCTTCCTTTTCATTTCTTCAAGCTGGCTGTCAACACCGGCATTTATCCTTCCGCCGGGAGACTCAATGACGCAACTGCACTCTTCCAGCTCTTCGTCAGGATAGATATAAAGATTAGTTTCCCTTGGATAGATGGCCAGCAGCTCATCCTTATGCTCAAGCAGGAAACTGTAGCGGCCGGGATGGACATGGAGCTGGACCTCCCGGTATTCCCGCGATTCCTTGAGGGCTCTTTTGACAACCGGCAGGAATCTGCTGCTGTCTTCTTCAAGCACACTGCTGAGAATTCTTTCAGCCACTTTGATGCCAATATCAAGGATCGTCCCTTCCGAAGACTCAATCGTATTCTGGTAGTCAGCTTTGGATGATTCAACAATTTCTTTTGCAAACCCTATCGTTTCACTGAACTCCATAAGGCCCGATTGCCTTCCTTCTGCCAGGCCTTCCTGGAATCCGTCATGCCTCGCTGACTCTCTTGCCTCTTCTTTCTCCTGCTCGAATCGGACCCGCTCCTGTTCTATATGCTCCAGGAGCTGCCGGGCTTCTTCATTCGCCTGCTGAATGATGGACTCTGCTTCTCTGCGGGCCTCATCTATAAGAAGCTGCTGATTAAATGGCGCTTCTTCCTGCAGCTCGGCGGCTGGCAAATCCTGATTCAGCAGCTTAATGGATATGACTTTTTTCTGCTGCTCTGAAGGCTGGGCCCAATGCGACTTGATAAGCCTAGACAATAATATCATCCCCTCCGCCGCGCGCTACGACGATTTCCCCGGCTTCTTCAAGGCGGCGGATAATGGCTACGATCCTTGACTGGGCTTCTTCTACATCCCTCAGCCTGACAGGGCCCATATATTCCATTTCCTCCTTGAAGGTTTCAACCATCCGGGTAGACATGTTTTTGAAGACAATGTCTTTGACATCATCACTGGAGACCTTCAATGAAAGCATCAGGTCTTCGCTTTCACAGTCCCTGATCACCCGCTGGATTGCACGGCTGTCAAGGGTGACAATATCCTCGAACACAAACATCCTCTTCTTGATTTCCTCTGCGAGTTCAGGATCCTGGATCTCAAGGGCGTCCAGGATTGTCCGTTCTGTTGTTCTGTCGACTCCGTTAAGAACATCGACAACCGCTTCAATACCGCCAGTTTGCGTATAATCCTGAGTGACTGTTGCAGAAAGCTTCCGTTCGAGAATCTGCTCAACTTCATTGATGATCTCAGGCGATGTACTGTCCATAACCGCTATTCTTCTGGCAATATCCGCCTGCATCTCCTGCGGCAGCTCAGACAATATCTGCCCTGCCTGAGGAGGATCCAGATAGGAAAGAATCAGCGATATTGTCTGGGGATGCTCATTTTGGATGAAATTAAGTATTTGCGCCGGATCTGCCTTCCTGGCAAAATCAAATGGCCGTACCTGAAGGGATGAAGTCAGCCTGTTAATGATCAGGGCTGCCTGCTCCTCTCCTAACGCTTTTTCCAGGACCGTTTTTGCGTAGCCGATGCCTCCCTGGGAGATATAATCCTGCGCGAGGGCAATATTATGGAATTCTTCAAGAATTTCCTCCTTGGAATGGGACTCGACCTTTCTGACCCCTGAGATCTCAAGCGTCAGCTTTTCTACTTCTTCTTCACTTAAATGCTTGTACACCGAAGCGGCAACATCAGGTCCAAGTGAGATCAGCAGTATGGCTGCTTTTTGCTTGCCCGTTAATTCTTTCAATTCTTTTTTTGCCAATTAAAAACCCTCCTAGTCTTCTGCAATCCATGACCGCAGAAGCTTCGCAAAGTCCTCCGGTTTTTCTTTTGCCATCTTTTCAAGCTGCTTCCTTCTCAGGCTGCTTTCTGTTTCCTGTTCTTCGTTCACATCTTTGATGGTGACAGGTTCAACCTGTTCTTCCAGTTCTGCCTGCTCTTCCTGGCTCTTTCTCCTCGCCCTGATAAACAGGAACACCAGCAGAAGGATGATCGCAACCAGAACACCGCCAATGGCGTATACCCACCAAGGAATAACAGCAGCACTTTCTTCAGGGAATTCGGTTTTGCCCTGGAACTGCTGAACAGATACAACCACTTTGTCAGCAATATCTTCATCTGTAAGATCTGCACCGGCAGCTTTCTTATCGATTGTGGTCCTGACAATGGTGCTGAGAATCTGAGTAATATCATCGACCCGCTCCTGCGGAAGGGAAGTCGGATCGTCAGCTGTCGGCGGTTCTACCATTACCTGAATGCCGAGATCTCTTACCTTATAAGGGCTTTCTACAATTTCTTTCCGGATTTTATTGACTTCATTATTGATCGTTTCTTCTATCCGCTCGTAATCGCCATTTGAGCCTTCAGCTGCTCCAGGATAATTAGTAATCTCGTTATCACCGGTGCCTGCAATACCGCCCGCTTCTTCCGCGCTTCCAGTAAAGGTTTCAGTGATTTTCTTGGCGCTGATCGCAATGCCTTCCATATTTTCTTCATCTACAGGCGTAACCAGGTTTTCTTCCCTGTTTTCCTGGGTAAAGTCTATATCAGCAGAAACGGAAACCACTACTTTTTCCGGGCCCATCAGCGTACTGAGCATGCTTTGGACCTGGCGCTGGACATCTCTCTCGATCTGTTTTTTTACATCGAGCTGGGCCGTGATTGTTTTGCCTGAAGTATCATTGCTGTTTTCCAAATCAAAATACTCAAAGAATTGGTTTGTTACGACGATATTATCTGTAGGCAGATTAGGAACACTTTTTGAAATCAGATGATACAGGGATTTGATCTGCTCCGTTTCGAACTGATACCCCGGCTTTGTGTTCAAAACGATGCTCGCAGATGCTTCTTCTGTCTGGTCATTTATAAAAATTCCCTTTTCAGGAAGATTGATCATGACTTTGGCATCATTGACACCTTCTATCCCTTTTATCAGATTGGACAGCTCTGTCTGCATAGCATCCAGCTTCAGAACGTTAAATTCATTTTCAGTCATTCCTATTCCGGCATTCTGGCTGAAAAACGAATAATCAATGCTGCCTGATTTCGGGATGCCTTCAGCGGCAAGCTCTACCTTCAAAGTATCCACTACTTCCTCCGGGACCATGATGGTTGAGCCTCCATCGGCTATTTCGGAAGCAATTCCTCTTCCGTCCAGGCTTTCCTTTATTGCCCCTGTTTCAGAAGGTGACAGATTGCTGTATAAAGGAACCATCGTTGTCCTCCCTGCCAGGAGTACGGCAGCCGAAGCAATCAATATGAGCAAAATAAGAGAGCCAGCCATTAGCCCCTTCTGCTTCTTAGTCCGGCTCTGCCAAAATTCTTTTAATGGGTTGAAAAATTTTTGAAGCTTTTCTTTCATCACAATCCCCCGGTTATCCTGTCTAGCAAGCCGCAGCTAATAACCGCTAAACATCATAATCTTAAATCAGCAATCTATTAAACCTGCATTCTCATGGTTTCCTGATATGCCTCTATCACTTTATTCCTGACTTCAAGCGCTGCCTGCATGGTAATGCTGGCTTTTTGTGACGCAATCATCACTTCGTGGAGGCCGATATCTTCGCCCCGGGCAAGCTTTTCTGTCATAACATCAGATTGCAGCTGGGAGCTGTTTACATTATCAATCGATTGCTTAAGCATGGAAGCAAAGCTTTTATGTCCTTCTGCCGCGCTTCCGGCAGCCGTTCCTGTGATCTTTGCCGGCTGCATGATGCTTGAAACAGGCGAAAAAGAAATATTATTCATCATAGAGTCTCCTTTACTTTCCTATCTCCAAGGCTTTCATCATCATGCTTTTAGAAGCATTGAAGACTGTGACGTTTGCCTCGTAAGAACGTGTTGCGCTTATCAGGTCTACCATTTCCCTGAGGGGATCCACATTCGGCATCTGTACGTATCCTGCTTCATTTGCATCAGGATGACTCGGGTCATAAACAAGCTTGAACGGTGTCTGATCTTCCCTGATTTCCGATACACGCACGCCGCTGCCTGCACTTCCTGCATTCATAGCTGTATTCAGGAATGAAGAAAAGTTTTTTTCCTGCGGCTGCATCACAACTTCTTTCCTTGTATAAGGCTGCCACTCGCCATTGACAAGCTTGCCCCTTGTTGAATCAACGTTTGCCATATTTGACGAAATGACATCCATCCTCAGCCTTTGCGCTGTCAGGGCAGAGGATGTTGTGTTCATGCTATGAAACATGCTCATGATTATCTTCCACCTCTTATCACATTCTGAAGACTGGTGAATTTCCCGCTGATCCTTTCAACCAGGGCATTATAGTAGATTTGGTTCTCTGCCAGCTCTGACATTTCTTTATCCATATCCACATTATTGCCATTATGATTAAAGTCCGTATTTTTATTGATAATGACTCCGGACTGCCCGCTGCCCTCAGCAGCAAAGCTGTAATGGCGGACATCCGTCCGTTTCGCCTCTATCCCGCCTATGGCCATTTCTGACTGAAGAACAGATTTAAAGCTTACATCCTTTGCTTTATAATTCGGGGTGTCTGCATTCGCAATATTCTGCGCTACAACCTTCTGTTTCAAGGACGCTTGATTTAAAGAATTTTCAAGTGTCGATATCGTATTAGAAAAAATATTCAATTTCAGCACCTGCCAGTATAAAGTAGAAAAAATGTTAATTCTTGTTGAAATTTGATGATTATAGGCGAATTTTCAATCTTAATCACTATTGTAATGAATTTGAAATAATATGTCTATGAAGTTAAAGTTAAATTTAATAATTCATAAGTCCTATTTTGATGTTTCATTCTTTGGAACGAACAAAATCCTTTTTTATGCAGAAAGCTTTGTCGCTTCATGCTTTCTTTCCTTACTGAATGCGGGTTTATTAATAAAATTCAAGCTGCGAATCAATTAGTTCCTTTTTCCTATATCCATTATTGACATCTTTCTCATGTTAGCAAAAATACGACTTTTATCATTATTAAGATATAATATTATTTCTATGATTTACCAAGCTTTTACGACGAATTATGTAAAATCCCTGTAATGTCCGTAATAATTCATCATTTAAAACCAAAATAAAAAAACCTGTTTCTTCAGAAACAGGTTTTTTGTGATATATCAGCTTGTTTTCAGTTTTTCCAGTTCGACGAGGAACTTATCGTTCAGGACTTTAATATATGTTCCCTTCATGCCGAGTGAACGCGATTCAATGACTCCTGCGCTCTCCAGCTTTCTCAATGCGTTTACGATGACAGAACGCGTAATTCCGACTCTGTCGGCAATTTTTGAAGCAACAAGCAGGCCTTCTTTGCCGTTAAGCTCTTCAAAGATATGCTCGATCGCTTCCAGCTCGCTGTATGAAAGGGAGCTGATAGCCATTTGTACAACAGCCTTGCTGCGTGCCTCTTCCTCGATCTCCTCCGCTTTTTCACGCAGGATTTCCATACCGACAACTGTTGCACCGTATTCGCCAAGAATCAGATCATCGTCATGGAACTGCTCCTGAAGCCTTGCGAGGATCAGCGTACCTAGGCGCTCTCCGCCCCCGATGATTGGTACGATCGTTGTCAGTCCGTTCTTAAACAGCTCCTTGTTTTCAACAGGGAAAGCAGTATAATCGCTTTCTACATCAAGATTTGAAGACGTCTCCTGGATATTGAACAGGCTCTTGGTGTATTCTTCAGGGAATTGACGGTCTTCAAGCATTTTTTTCATGCGCTCATTTTCGATCTGCTGGTTTACTGCAAAGCCAAGCAGCTTTCCGCGGCGGCTTACCACAAAGATATTCGCTTCGATCACTTCACTAAGCGTCTCGGCCATTTCTTTGAAGTTTACCGGTTTTCCGGCAGCTTTCTGCAGCATTGCATTAATTTTTCTTGTTTTCGTTAATAAATCCATTGTTCTTCCTCCTATTGGCTGTGACACACTGCTTATTAAATGATATTACCTGTGTTCATCCCTTAGTGGCATTGGTACGTATGTGTTTGTTGTACCCTAACACCTTTTTGTTAAAACTATAAGATAAACTGGCTCAGGTCTTTATTGCGGGAGATGGCACCAAGTTTCTCCTCAACATACTGAGGGGTGATGGTCACCTTGCCCATTGAAATTTCCGGTGCTTCGAAAGACAGATCCTCAAGCAGTTTCTCAAGGATTGTATGAAGTCTTCTTGCGCCGATATTGTCTGTATTCTGATTAACCTCGTATGCCACTTCAGCGATTCTACGAATAGCATCGTCAGAAAATTCAATTTGTATACCTTCTGTTTCCAATAATGCAGTATATTGTTTTGTCAGTGCATTATCAGGTTCAACCAAAATTTTATAAAAATCTTCGACTGTCAGCTTTGTCAGCTCTACCCTGATCGGGAATCTCCCCTGAAGTTCCGGTATCAAGTCAGACGGCTTGGCGATATGGAATGCCCCTGCTGCCATGAAAAGGACATGATCTGTTTTGACAGAGCCGTATTTCGTAACGACCGTTGAGCCTTCAACAATAGGAAGGATATCACGCTGTACGCCTTCCCTTGATACATCGGCATTTGATCCTCCGCTTGATTTGCTGGCGATCTTATCAATTTCGTCAATGAAAATGATGCCGCTCTGCTCTGCCCTGAAGACAGCTTCCTGGGTCACTTCATCCATATCGATCAGCTTTTGTGCTTCTTCATTCGAAAGGACTTTGCGCGCTTCCCGGACAGTCAGCTTGCGCTTCTTCCTTTTCTTTGGCATAAGTCCGCTCAGCGCATCCTGCATATTCATGCCCATCTGCTCCATTCCGGAGCCTTGAAGCATATCAAACATGGACGGCTGCTGCTCTTCGACCTCGACGGTGATCAATTCATTTTCAAGCTCGCCCATAGCAAGCTTTTCCCTGGCGATCTTCCGTTTTTCTGTAAGGCTGTAATCCTCCGCTGGTTCATTTTCCTGATCCTGGCCGCCTCCGCCGCCAAACAGCATTTCCAGCGGATTTTTGTAGGAAGCTGCTTTTTTGCCTGAAGGGACGAGCATATCTACAATGCGGCGGTTCGCATTCTCTTCTGCCCTTTCTTTCACGCTTTGCATTTTTTCTTCCTTTACAAGGCGGACCGATGTCTCCACCAGATCACGCACCATTGACTCTACATCACGGCCAACATATCCGACTTCTGTAAATTTCGTGGCTTCGACCTTTACAAATGGAGCGCCGACAAGCTTAGCCATCCTGCGGGCAATTTCCGTCTTCCCTACACCGGTTGGTCCGATCATCAGGATATTCTTCGGGCTGATTTCATCGCGGATAGCTTCCTCGAGCAGGCCGCGGCGGTAGCGGTTCCTTAAAGCAACTGCCACTGCTTTCTTTGCATCTTTCTGTCCAATGATATATTGGTCAAGCCGTTCAACAATTTGTCTGGGTGTTAAATTTGTACTTAAGCTCATATTCAGCACTCCTTTGTATTAGCCGGCCAAGACGATCAAGCCTGTGGCGTCAGCCTCAAATTTCAGGCGCCTGCCCCGCAAACGGAATATCCGCTGCAGGGGAGCAGCCTTCTACAGCTCTTCCACTATTATATTTTCGTTCGTATATACACAGATTTCAGCTGCCACCTCAAGCGAAGACCTGGCGATTTCCTTTGCTGTCAGGTGTTCCCCTGCATATTTTTTCAGGGACCTTCCAGCAGCCAGCGCATAGTTGCCGCCTGAACCGATTGCCAATATCCCGTCATCAGGTTCAATCACTTCCCCGGTCCCGGAAATGAGAAGAAGATCTGATTCGTTCATGACAATAAGCATGGCTTCGAGCTTTCTCAGGACCTTATCGCTTCTCCACTCTTTCGCAAGCTCAACGGCCGCCCTTTGCAGGTTTCCATTATACTCCTCAAGCCTGCTTTCAAACAATTCGAACAGGGTGAATGCATCCGCCACCGATCCTGCGAAGCCTGCAATCACTTTTCCGTTGAACAATTTCCTGACTTTTCTTGCTGTATGCTTCATGACGACAGCATTTCCGAATGTGACCTGGCCATCCCCTGCCATGGCGCACTTCCCGTTATGCTGTACGGCAAAAATAGTTGTAGCATGAAATTGAGACATTGATTATTCCTCCTTTTGGAGCTTATGCCCGCGGGTGGGTGTTCAAATAGGTCTTGCGCAAATATTCATTTGTAACATGTGTATATACCTGGGTGGATGAAAGGAAGGCATGCCCCAGGAGCTCCTGTACAGTCCTCATATCAGCACCATTTGATAAAAGATGCGTAGCAAAGGAGTGCCGAAGCATATGCGGGTGAATAGTGCCTTCCAAAGAAGATTTCTGGATCATTTTATTTAATATTTCCCGGATGCCCCGCGGTGTCAGGGGGCCGCCCCGGAAATTGACAAATAGTCTGTCATGGCTTTCCCTGCCTGTTAACAGTTCTTTTCTGCCTTCAGTTATGTATAGCTCCAAAGCATCCTGTGCGAAGCTTCCGAAAGGGATATACCTGTCCTTCTGCCCTTTCCCATGCACCAGCACAGTCGATAAAGCCATATCGATGTCCTTCAGGCTGATCTGGCTGCATTCACTGACCCGCATGCCTGTGGCATACAGAAGTTCAAGAAGAGCCTTATTCCTTTTTCCAAGGGGGCTATCTGTTTCACAGCTTTCAAAAAGGCAGTTCAGTTCTTCTTCATAAAAAAATTCAGGCAGCCTTTTTTCCAGTTTCGGGAGCGAAACGGCAGAAAAAGGGTTGTCATTTGCCAGTTTCTCTCTTGCCAGAAACTTATAAAAGCTTCTGAGGCTGGATATTTTGCGGGCTGCCGATTTCCTGGAAAGCTTTTGCTCGTATAACTTGGTCAAATAAAGCCTGACATCAAAATATTCAACATCATTAACTGATTGAATGGCTTGTTCAGACATGAACAAGAAAAACTCTTTAATATCATGCTGGTAGTGTTCAATAGTATATTGTGAATAATTTCTTTCTATTTGTAAATATTCAATAAATGATTGTAACGAATCGTTCACATTTGGGCTCAAAATGATTCACCTCACAAGAGCTACTAAATAGTATCACAATTTAGTAGCCCATGCAATAAAATTTACATATTTTTCACAAAGTTCTGAATTGTTTCCAACGCTCTGTTAGCATGCTGTTCATTGCGCTCCTGTTTGCCTTTGATCTTAACCGGCAGTTCAGGGAACAGTCCGAAATTGGCATTCATCGGCTGGAAGTTTTTAGAGTTTGTTGTCGTGATATATCTTGCCATGCTGCCGATGGCCGTTTCATGAGGGAATTCCAGAAGTTCTTTGCCCTCTGCCAGCCTGGCTGCGTTGATGCCTGCGATCAGGCCGCTAGCTGCCGATTCCACATATCCTTCCACACCTGTCATCTGCCCGGCAAAGAACAGGCCGTCACGGTTTCTGAATTGATAGGTTGCCTCGAGCACTTTCGGCGAGTTGATGAAAGTATTGCGGTGCATGACGCCATAGCGTACAATCTCTGCTTCTTCCAATCCCGGAATCAGCCTCAGTACTTCCTTTTGCGGGCCCCATTTCAGATGCGTTTGAAAACCTACTATATTATAAAGAGTTCCTGCCGCATCATCCTGCCTCAGCTGGACAACTGCATACGGGCGCTTGCCTGTCCGCGGGTCTTCCAGGCCTACCGGCTTCATCGGCCCAAACAGCATGGTTTTCTTTCCCCTGTTTGCCATCACCTCGATCGGCATGCATCCTTCAAAGAAAATCTCTTTTTCGAATTCTTTCAATGGGACCGTCTCGGCACTGATCAGGGCGTTATAGAATGTTTCAAATTCTTCTTCTGTCATCGGACAGTTGATATATGCTGCTTCCCCTTTATCATATCTTGATTTAAGGTAAGCCTTTTCCATGTTGATGCTGTCTTTTTCAATGATAGGCGCTGCTGCATCATAAAAATATAAATGATCCTCGCCTGTCAGCTCCTTCAGCTGCTTGGACAGTGACTCACTCGTTAGGGGACCGGTTGCAATGACAGTGATCCCCTCTGGAATTTCAGTCACTTCTTCATTCATCACGGTTACATTCGGATGGTTCCTGACCTGCTCTGTTACCTTTCCGGCGAATTCATGCCGGTCTACTGCCAGTGCTCCTCCTGCCGGTACGGCACATGCATCAGCCGAATTGATGATAACAGAGTCAAGCATCCTCATTTCCTCTTTCAGTACGCCAACCGCGTTTGTCAGGTTGTTGGCCCGGAGAGAATTGCTGCAGACCAGCTCGGCAAATTTATCTGTATGATGGGCCGGGGTCTGTTTTACAGGCCTCATTTCATACAGATTTACCTTTATTCCTCTTTTCGCGATCTGCCAGGCTGCTTCACTTCCGGCAAGCCCCGCCCCGATAACATTGATTGCTGCTTCTTTCATTTTACGAACCTCCAGGTATACTTATGAATAGTTAAACTGGTTTATTGATCCAGCCGGACTTCTTATCTCTTTTAAAGGGCCTGTCCAATCTTTAATTTTGTTCCCAAAATGGACGGCATTCATTCATATCCAATCTGCATTGTACAATACGTATGAAAAATAAAAAAGTTTCAAGCATTGCACTGCCATATTTTCCCGCGAAACAGAAAAGAGTGAGCATAAAGCCCACCCTTAGCCTTGCTTTTCTTCTTTATAGTCACATTCAATGCATTGAACCTGGACGCCCTTTTTAAGCTTTTTCTCAACCAGGACATTATCGCATTTCGGACACTGTCTGGCAAGCGGTTTATCCCATGAGATGAATTCGCATTCCGGGAACCGGTCGCAGCCGTAGAAGATGCGGCGTTTTTTACTTTTTCTTTCTATTATATTCCCCTCTTTGCAGTTCGGGCATTTCACACCGATTTCTTTCACAATCGCTTTTGTGTTCCTGCATTCAGGGAAATTCGAGCAGGCCATAAACTTGCCGTAGCGCCCCATTTTATAAACCATTTCATGTCCGCATTTTTCACAATCTTCTCCTGCGGGCTCATCCTTTATTTCTACTTCCTGCATTTCTTTTTCGGCTTTGTCCAGATGCTTCTCGAAATCTTTGTAGAATTCTTCGATGATATTCTTCCAATTTTCTTTGCCGTCTTCTACATCATCAAGATCCTGCTCCATCTTGGCCGTAAACTCGACATCCAATATTTCCGGGAAAAATTCGAGAATCAGTTCCAGGACTATTTCTCCAAGTTCTGTAGGGATGAAGCGCTTATTATCAAGCGCTACATAGCCGCGTTTCTGAATTGTATCCAGTGTCGGGGCAAAGGTTGACGGCCTTCCGATCCCGAGCTCTTCCAGTGTCTTTACCAGCCTTGCCTCTGTATAGCGTGGCGGCGGCTGGGTGAAATGCTGCTTCGGCTCAATGTCCTTTTTCAGGACCTCATCGCCTTCCTTCAGGTCGGGGAGCATATTATCTTTTTCTTCAGCCTGATCGTCGCTGCCTTCGACATAAACCTTCATAAAGCCGGGGAACTTCACTTTTGAGCCGGTGGCCCGGAAGACAACTTCCCCGTTCTTCAGATCCACACTCATTGTATCCATAATTGCGGATGCCATCTGGCTTGCCACAAAACGTTCCCATATCAGTTTATACAGACGGAGCTGGTCTCTTGATAAAAACTCTTTAAGACTTGCCGGCTCCCGCAGGGTGCTTGTCGGCCTGATGGCTTCGTGCGCATCCTGTGCATTGGATTTCTTGGTTTCTTTCTTTTTCTCCCCAGGGAGATAGTCCTTGCCATAAGACTCTGTGATATAGCCTGCCGCCTCGGTCTGTGCGATTTCAGAGATCCGGGTCGAGTCTGTTCTCATATAGGTGATGAGACCGACCGTCCCTTCTGAACCAAGATCAATTCCCTCATACAGCTGCTGGGCAAGCATCATTGTTTTCTTAGCCCTGAAGTTTAATTTCCTGGCTGCCTCCTGCTGAAGGGAAGATGTTGTGAAGGGAGCAGCTGGATTCCGTTTCCGTTCCTTCTTCGAGACGGAAGCAACAGTGAACTTGTTCCCCTTCATCATTCCGAGGATCTCTTTTACATCCTGTTCTGATTTTAAGTCCGTCTTCTGTCCCTGCGCACTGTAGAAGGACGCTTCGAACACGGACTTTCCTTTCAGGAATTCACCATCAATTGACCAGTATTCTTCAGGGATAAATTCCTTGATTTCCTTTTCCCGGTCGATGATCAGCCGGACTGCCACTGACTGCACCCTTCCGGCGCTCAATCCTTTTTTTACTTTCTTCCATAATAAAGGGCTTATATTATAGCCGACGAGCCTGTCCAGGATCCTGCGCGCCTGCTGGGCATCCACAAGATCCATATTAATCGGCCGCGGAGTTTTAAATGATTCTTTGATGGCATCCTTTGTGATTTCATTGAAAACCACACGGCAGTCAGAATGGACATCCATGTCCAGGCTGTGCGCCAAATGCCAGGCAATGGCTTCCCCTTCGCGATCGGGGTCAGCTGCGAGATAGATTTTCTTGGCTTTCTTTGCAGCTGTTTTAAGTTCTTTCAACACAGGGCCCTTGCCGCGTATCGTGATGTATTTTGGTTCAAAGCGGTTTTCCACATCAACGCCCATCTGGCTTTTAGGGAGATCTCTTATATGCCCCATCGATGCTCTTACTTTATATTTTTTTCCCAAGTATCTTTCAATCGTCTTCGCCTTGGCAGGCGACTCAACGATCACTAAATAATCTGCCATTAAACATCCTCCTTAAGAGGGATAAGATTGGCCGCCTGCTGTCATTTGCGGGCGGGCGGCGCTGATTTTATTTTATTTTTTGTTTGATAGTCTGCAGAAGCACGGCAGCTGCAGAATCCATTTTTAAATATTTTTCATCCTGCAATCCGGCAGGGGGTGAAATATTCCATTATTATTGTCCATGCTGCTATGGGTTGTCAAATCTCTGATAGCATCATGTATGGATGGCAAAACATGGCCGGCTCGACAAGCAAACGGTTACAGCCTGTTTTGCAGCCTTTACATTGCGTCTGTTGCACAATGTATAACAGATTTTAAATAATTTCAACCTTTTTGACATAAATTTTCTAATTTCAGACTATTTTCAGCAAAAATGCACTGTGATGAATTATACAATTCAAATGCATACTTTTATGCCTTTTTTAAGAAAATCTTTGTTCTGCCTAACGGGATTTCCTTAAAAATTAAGTTCTTCAAGTATCTCACTGGCATCTGCAATCAGCTTTGCGCCCTGCTGGATCAATTCATTCGTGCCTGCGGAAGCCGGGCTGAATATGCTGCCTGGCAGGGCAAACACATCCCTGCCTTCATTGACCGCATAATTTGCCGTAATCAGCGATCCGCTCTTGCTTTTTGCTTCTATTATAAAGGTCCCCTGGGAAAGCCCGCTGATGATTCTGTTCCTCATTGGGAACTGCCATCTGTCAGGCCGTGCATCAGGCGGATATTCAGAAATGACAAGATGATTTTCCATCATTCTTCTTGCCAGCCGTTCATTGGATTTTGGGTAAATATGATTAAGGCCTCCAGCAATGACACCGATCGTCCGGCCGCCGAGCGAAATGGCTGTTTCATGCGCCTCGGCATCCACTCCGGCTGCAAGGCCGCTTACGATGGTCACTCCCTTTCCCACCAAGCCCGGAAATACTTTTTTTATTGCGCTCCTGCCGTATCCTGTTATCTGCCTGGAGCCTACAACCGCAAGCTTGGGATCCAGATGCAAAAAGCTGATGTCTCCTTTTGCGTATAGCACCCAGGGAGGCTGATAAATTTCCTTAAGAAGCGGTGGATATTCAGGGTCAAAGATTGTAATGCAGTGAATGCCGTTTTTCTCGTATTGTCTGATTTTCTCTATCGTTGTCTCCAGGCTGCTGTTAGTCGGGAAAAAGAGTTTACGATCGGGTTCAGAGAAAGCTGCTGACAGGGAGGTTTTCATGTGGGGATCTTTCTTTAGGAAATGATAAATGCTGCTCCAGGAGCTTTTGTGATGGAGGGAGATAAATTTCAGCTTGAATTCGTCCATTTGCGGACCTCCTGATAGGATTTTTTAGAGAGGGAGTTAAAAGAAGGAGAAATAGTCCCCTTGAGGCAAGGGGACCGGAAAGTCTGATTTATAGGTTTAGTGCGTTTTGCATTCGTCGAAAAGGCCTTTTTCTTTCAGGACCTTAATCAAAGTTTCACCCATTACGGATGGAGTATCAGCAACCTGGATTCCGCATTCATTCATCACACGGATTTTTTCGTCAGCAGTACCTTTACCGCCTGAGATGATGGCGCCGGCATGGCCCATGCGCTTCCCTGGAGGTGCAGTACGGCCGCCGATAAAGCCGACAACAGGCTTTGTCATGTTAGCTTTTACCCACTCTGCTGCTTCTTCTTCAGCCGTTCCGCCGATTTCACCGATCATGATGACCGCTTTGGTTTCCGGATCTTCATTGAAAGCTTTTAATACATCGATGAAGTTTGTTCCGTTGACAGGGTCTCCGCCGATTCCAACTGCAGTGGACTGGCCGATTCCAGCCTGTGTGAGCTGGTGGACAGCTTCATACGTCAATGTACCGGAGCGGGACACTACGCCGACATGCCCTTTTGTATGGATATATCCTGGCATGATCCCGATTTTGCACTCATCAGGCGTGATGACGCCAGGGCAGTTAGGACCTACCAGGCGGGTCTTCTTGCCTTCCATATAACGTTTCACTTTAACCATATCAAGAACAGGGATATGCTCTGTAATACAGATGGCCAGGTCAAGCTCTGCATCTACCGCCTCAAGGATGGCATCTGCAGCAAAAGCAGCAGGAACATAAATGACAGAAGCGGTTGCGCCTGTTTCTTTGACAGCTTCCTGAACTGTATTGAATACAGGTACTCCTTCCACTTCCATGCCGCCCTTGCCTGGAGTTGTGCCCCCGACGATTTGTGTGCCGTATTCCAGCATCTGCTTTGTATGGAAAAGGGCAGTTGAACCTGTTATCCCTTGAACTATTACTTTTGTATCTTTATTAATGAATACACTCACGTCAAATTCCCCTTTCTTAACCTACTAGTGAAACGATTTTTTCTGCCCCGTCACTCATGGAATCCGCTGCGATAATATCAATATCGGATTCTGCGAGAATCTTTTTGCCAAGGTCTACGTTCGTGCCTTCAAGGCGTACAACAAGCGGCACTTTCAGGCCAACCTGCTTTGCAGCCTCTACAACGCCTTCTGCAATGACGTCGCATTTCATGATTCCGCCAAAGATATTGACAAAGATTCCTTTTACATTCGGATCAGAAAGGATAATTTTGAATGCTTCCGTTACTTTCTCTGCTGTTGCACCGCCCCCAACATCAAGGAAGTTGGCAGGGTCGCCGCCGTAATGCTTGACAATATCCATTGTCGCCATTGCCAGGCCGGCACCGTTGACCATGCATCCGATGTTTCCGTCAAGGGAGATGTAGCTTAGGTCATATTTTGAAGCTTCGATTTCTTTTGGATCTTCTTCTTCCAAATCACGGTACTCAAGAATATCTTTTTGGCGGTACAGGGCATTTGAATCAAAATTAAGCTTTGCATCAAGTGCCATTACCTTGCCGTCGCCAGTGACAACAAGCGGATTGATTTCTGCAATAGAGCAGTCCTTCTCAATATAGGCATTATAAAGCGCGAGCATGAACTTTGCTGCCTGGTTGACAAGCTTGCCCGGGATATTGATATTGAAAGCGATGCGGCGCGCCTGGAAAGCTGTCAGGCCAATGACCGGATCGATTTCTTCCTTGAAAATCTTTTCTGGTGTTTTTTCAGCAACTTCTTCGATTTCTGTGCCGCCTTCTTCAGACGCCATCAGCACGACACGGGAAGTTGCACGGTCAAGCACAAGGCCGACATAATATTCTTTCTGGATATCACAGCCTTCTTCAATCAGGAGGCGCTTCACTTCTTTCCCTTCAGGGCCTGTCTGGTGCGTGACCAGTGTTTTCCCCAGGATTTCAGATGCATATGTACGTACTTCATCGAGGTTTTTCGCAACCTTGACGCCGCCCGCTTTTCCGCGTCCGCCGGCATGGATCTGCGCTTTAACTACAACTACCTCTGTGCCAAGTTCTTTAGCTGCTTCTACTGCTTCTTCAACTGTAAAAGCGACCTTTCCATTCGGAACCGTTACCCCGTATTTTCTGAGGACTTCTTTTCCCTGGTACTCATGAATATTCATTTCCCATCCTCCTATCAAACTCTTCAAAAAATAGACTGCGCTTTCATTTTATAAAATGAGCACACCCTTGTCTACAATTATGATTAAAATATTATATTTCTTTAAAAATTTTAAAATTTAAATCTATAAAAAACCCTGTAAAGTAAAGCGTTTTCATTTTTTATTTTCAAAAATTGTTTTTTCAGCATAGAAATATATTTAAGAAAGGATGATCAGTTACCGTTCGGGAGCAGGTCCTGGCCGCGGCTTTCCAAGTGAGAAAATATGACTTTGGAAAGCGCTCTTTCCTCAAAAGAGCTCTGCTGCCGAATACGAATAAGGACAGGCTATAATCCCTGTCCCCTGCTGTGCTCTCCTGCCCGGCGGTCGGCTTTATAAACAAAGGCGAAAATTTCTGCCACTGCCTGATACAGCTCCTCCGGGATATTTTCATCTATGTTCAGCTTTCCGAGCAATTCAACCAGTGACGCGTCTTCCTGAATGGGAATATTATGCTCTTTCGCTTTTTCGAGGATATTCTCGGCTGTCAGTCCCTTTCCTTTGGCCTTAACCTTAGGTGCTTCATGTCCGTCCCTATAGGATAGGGCGACGGCTTCCTTCCTGATCTTCGGTTCCTGCTGTTTCATATTTTTATATCAACTCCGCTGTATTTCCCTGAGTCGGACAATGGCCGGTACGCCATCCCTTTTGTTTGCGGCTGGAAACCGCTGCCTTTCTCGAAGACAATGGAAGAAAGCCTGTAATCCAGCCCTTCCAGCCCTTTTTTCAATCCGTCTGTAAAAGGGGCCGCCCATTCCCTGATGCGTCTGTCCCCGTTAAAGACCTTGATCTGCACGATTCTGTTCTGGACCTGGACATCGACTATCGTTTCCTTTAAATGGTCCAAGTCCAGGTAGAAGATGACGCGGCAATAGGCAGGATCGATTCTCCCATCGGCCAGCTTCCTTCCGCTCCATTGCATGGTCATTTCCGCTGTCCTGTTCCACAGCGGGACAGGCAGCTGGAATATATACTGCTGCAGCGGTCCTGTTTCTTGAGCCAATAGCTGGTGTCCCGTCAATTTATTCAGCAATTGCTCCGCAGCCTCTTTGTGCTGAATGGGAGGACCTTCCTTCAGAAACTGCAATAGCATCATTTTAAGTGATTCATTCTTCAAGCCGCTGTCATCCCCGCCCGAGAGGAAGCTGAGCACTGCATGATCGTGGGAATAGCCCAGGCTTTTCAGTATGTGCGTTAGCCTGGACTGCAGCAGCCCGTCCCCGGCTGCGGCAGCCGCGGCTGATTTTGCCGAGATTTCGCCAAGCAGTACCTGCCTGGCGTCCATGCTTTTTTCTCCCTGCCCTTCTGGATCGCTTTCACTTAATAGCTTGATGCTTTCGGACACCTTTTCAAACTCAGGCATTTGCGGATGCAAAATCCGCAGAAGCTGAATGGCTTCTGCCGGCTTCATATCTCTGCCGGCAAGCGCTGAAAAAAGCTGGCCCTTCCATGCTTCTGCAGTTCGTTCCGGCTGCAGGGCAGCCGAAGCTGGGCGGCCTGCAGGATCGATATCTGCATCCGAATTCGACATAGAGGCGTTCTGTGCAGTTTTTGCCCCCTCCATCCCTTCTCCTGACTCGTTAGAGGATCTATGCATATTCCCCTGCAATCTGCCGGCAAAAGCCTTTAAGAGGTCTTCCAGGGATCCTGCAGGCCTCCCAGCCTGTCCACTGGAAACAAGAATCCGCTGAAGAAGGTCGGCCTCCTTCAGCCCTTTTGGCAGGGCGCCGGCTGCTTCCAGCAGGTGCCTGGCCCCTTCGGCACGCTTCCCGTCCTGGCTTCCCAGCCATTCTTTCACTAAGAACGAGAGTGATTCTTCCCCCTGCTTCATCTTTAATGAAGCCCCAAGATCTGCCGCCATATGAAGAAGCGCTTTCCCCGAAGTGCCCACACCAGACTGATCCAGCAGGTCCACAAGCTCTGTGAGAAGGGCTTGGATGGGCTTTCCTCCCTGTGCAGCCATCAAAGAATCCAAAACCCTGCCTGAAACCGGCAGCTGCCTTACCAGGGCCTGCTTGATTGCTTCAAGCTGATTCTGTGAAGGCCGGCTGCCGCCGAGCCATTCTGCAATCGCGGACAAGCCCTCTTTTGTAATCGGCAGCTGCTCTTTTACCAAAAAAGAAACCATATCAATATTCGTCTTGGCGGCTGCAAGTGCCAGCTTATTAAGCAATACTTCTTCGGCGTTCATTCCCTTTTGTGCTTCAGCACCAGGAAGAAGCCTCAGCCGCGGGGCCCCATCTCCCGGCAGGACCTGCAGCCAGTACCGCTCATTTACCGACAATGCTGTTTCAAGCTGCGCTATCACCTTCTGCCCTCCAATCAAGACCTCTGCGGTCTGATTGGGATGAAGCTTAATGACCTTTGCGCTTACGATTTGCCCGGGGTTCAAGGCAAGCGGCTTAGGACCGCCGCTGTTTCTGTTCTGCAGTATTGAACCGACAATATTCAGCGGATCCATTCCTCTTCACCTCTAATACATGCCCTTGATCGGGGCAAAGCTTTTTCGATGTTCATTGATGATCCCGTGCTTTTCAATTGCCTCAAGATGCTGCCGGGTGCCGTAGCCCATATTCCGGCCGAAGCCGTAGTGAGGATACTGCTCGTCAAGTTCCCTCATATACCGGTCCCTCGTTACCTTGGCTATCACAGAGGCAGCAGCAATCGTCACACTTTTGCTGTCGCCTTTTATGACTGCCTCTGCCTGATAGGGAACATCCAGATCAACCGCATCTGTCAGTAAATAATCCGGCGTACTGCCCATATCTGCCAAGGCCAGGAGCATTGCTTTCTTTGAAGCTTGAAGGATATTAATCCGGTCGATTTCCCCTGCGCTGATGCGGCCGATTCCGACAGCAGAGGCGCCGGACATGATTTCTTTGTAAAACTCGTCCCTTTTTGCTTCAGACAGCTTCTTGGAGTCATCAAGGCCAGGAAGATAAAATCCCTCCGGCAGTATGACTGCTGCTGCGATGACAGGGCCGGCCAGCGGCCCCCTGCCGGCTTCATCCGTGCCTGCAATCATTGTCCAGCCGCTTTTCTTCAGCCTCCGCTCAAATACAGTCATTTCCTGGTACCGGCCGTAAAGCCTGGCCTCCTCGGCCCTTTGCCTGTCCCATCTCGCAAGCAGCTGCTGCACCCCTTTGCGTCCATCAGATTTGAGCTCCCCAAAAAATGGGTCGTTGTCGTCTTTCAGATCCTTCAGCTTCACGCTGATTTCACTGATTGTAAGCTGTTTCATTCCATCCACCCTTATGCCATTATGTAGAAGGAAGGGCCAGTCATCCTGCCGGGCCCTTCCGGATATATATCAAAAAATAAAGGCCCCATGCAGAGGCCTTTATTTATTGCTGCTATTTTATTTTACCATTTTAAAACGGTATTGCGGACAAAAAAAGCCGATTTACTCTGCAGGTTCGCCTGCTGCAAAATCTGACGGATGTTCAAATGATAAAGGGCCAAGCTTTTCTGTCCGGATTTCCCGGATGATCAGCTCTGCGACTTTATCATAATCGACTTCGCCCCCGCCCATTAAGCAGCCTCTCAGCCTTCCGATTTTATCGAAGGCTTCTACTGCTTCCTCAGGGAATTCTTCAAGGCTGTATCTTTCCAGCAGCCTTCCAGGATAGTGTTTTTCAAGAAACTTCAGTGCATAAATGGCGATGTCATGAAGATTTAAAATGGTATCCTTTATCGCTCCGGAAAGAGCCAGCTTGAGGCCCACTTCCTGGTCTTCAAATTTCGGCCATAAAATCCCCGGTGTATCCAGGAGTTCCATTTCCTTGCCGGCCTTTATCCACTGCTGTGCTTTCGTCACCCCGGGCATATTGCCTGTTTTGGCAATATTTTTCTTTGCAAGGCGGTTGATGAGCGTTGACTTGCCGACATTCGGGATTCCTACGATCATTCCCCTGATCGCCCTTGGCTTTACACCTTTGGCTCTCATACGGTCAAACTTTTCCTTCAATATTTCCTGTGCTGCAGAGGAGATATCCTTCATGCCGAACCCTGCCTGTGAATTAATGGCAAGCGCTTTGATCCCTCTATCGCTAAAATAGCGGATCCAGGCCTTTGTGGCTTCTTTATCAGCCATATCGGCCTTATTGAGCAGCACAAGCCTCGGTTTATGCTGGATGATCTCGTCGATCATTGGATTTCTTGAAGACTGCGGCAGGCGCGCGTCGACAAGTTCAAAAATAATATCAACAAGCTTCAGCTTTTCTGTGACCTGCCTGCGGGCTTTTGCCATATGCCCTGGAAACCATTGTATTGTCAAGGCTGCCACCCTTTCTGACTAGAATAATTGCTATTTTACGATGCGGAAGTCCTCAAGGGGCCAATAAATGATATTTGTATCCCCAAGCACCTTTTCCATCGGGATGGTGCCGATATGGCGGCTGTCCTTGCTGTAGCGCCGGTTATCGCCCATTACGAAGAGATGGCCCTCCGGCACGGTCTCCTGCCCGATTTTATCTTCAAGTGTAAAAGGCTCTGTCAGCGGCCCGTCGATGACCTCTTTCTTGTATTCATCAAGATACGGCTCCTCGACCGCTTCGCCATTTACATATAAGATATCATCTTTGTATTCGATCCTGTCACCCGGCAGGCCGATTACCCTTTTTATGTAGTCCTTGTTTTCCGGGGCATGAAAGACGATGATGTCAAATCTCTTTGGGTCGCCAATCTTATACGAGAACTTATTCACGATCATCCTGTCCGTATCGTGGAGCGTCGGCATCATCGACAGTCCATCCACCACAATCGGGGCGAATAAGAAATAGCGGATGACAGCCGCAAGGAGCACAGCGATGATCAGCGCCTTTGTCCATTCCCAGAATTCACTTTTGCTCTTTCCCATGTTAGTTCCCACCAATCTCTGCTAAAAGATATATCCAGCGTCCTACTGATTATCTGCATGATTCATTCTTTACATTTACATTATTTCACTTCAATAAACACGATGGGATGTATAATTCCTAGTATTGGCCTATTTTCTGCCATTTAAGCCCCTGCACCTCCAGAGCCCTGAAAAAATCCGGAAGCCAGGCAAGTGCAGCTGCAAAAGGAGATCGGGTGAAAAAAGCCAAATGAAAAAACCCGGCTGGCGCCGAGTTTGGCCAAGGCCGGATCCGGCTGATTAGCACGTCATACTTAACGCTTTTATGTGAAAAAGGAGCTTGATATACAAGCTCCTTCTTCGCAATTGGCGGTGCAGAGCGCACCGCCGCTTTACTTTTATCGGATTTCTTTGATACGAGCTTTTTTACCGCGCAGGTTACGCAGGTAGTAAAGTTTCGCACGGCGTACTTTACCGCGGCGCATAACTTCAAGCTTCGCAATTTTTGGTGTGTGTACAGGGAATGTACGCTCAACGCCTACACCGTAAGAAACTTTACGTACTGTAAAAGTTTCGCTGATTCCACCACCACGACGCTTAATTACAACACCTTCATACACCTGAACACGTTCGCGGGTACCCTCGATAACTTTAACGTGTACACGTACAGTATCACCAGGACGGAACGCAGGAACATCAGCGCGAAGCTGTTCTTTTGTAATTTCTTCGATTAATTTATGCATCGTTTTCAACTCCTTCCAACAGATGCTCTTGCACAGACTTTCTTTATTGCAGCGGAACATCGTTATAAGACCCGGCCGATCACTCAGCCCAAGCCACAAAAACTATCATAACATAAACAATGCCTGTCATCAATAGCTATTATGCTCTTTTTTTATTTCTTCGAGAAGGCGGACCTGCTCTTTTGTCAGCTCTGCCCCTTCAAAGAGATCCGGGCGGCGGAGATAGGTCCTTTTCAGAGACTCTTTCATCCTCCACTCATCAACAAGGCGGTGGTTGCCTGAGGTCAGGATATCAGGCACTTTCATCCCCCTGAAGTCCGCGGGCCTTGTATAATGCGGATGCTCCAGAAATCCGGTGCTGAACGAATCTTTCATATGAGACTCCTCATTTCCGAGGACACCCGGGAGAAGGCGGACGATGCTGTCAATCAGCACCATGGCCCCAAGCTCCCCTCCGGTAAGCACGAAGTCTCCGATAGAGATCTCATCTGTCACAAGATGCTCCCTTATCCGTTCATCGTAGCCTTCATAATGGCCGCACACAAAAATCAAATGATCGAGGGAAGAAAGCTCCTCCGCCTTTTTCTGGGTATAGCGCTCTCCCTGGGGGCATAGGAGGACGACTCTCGGCTCTCCGCCGCCTGCCTTCACCTTTAAGTCAGCAACCGCGTCAAATATCGGCTGGGGCTTCAGCACCATGCCGGCTCCCCCGCCGTATGGATAATCATCAACCGTTTTATGCTTATTGTCGGCATAGTCCCTGAAATTGACTACATTGTAGCTGACAGCGTTATTTTCTTCTGCCTTCTTCAGGATGCTATGGCCGAAAACACCGCCGAACATCTCGGGAAACAGAGTAAGTACATCGATCTTCATCATGACAGCAAGCCTTCCATCGGTTCAATGATGATGACTTTTTCTTTCACATCCACTTTTTTGACAACATCTTCAATATAAGGGATCAGTATATCTTTCTGCCCCTTTTTGCTGACCACCCACACATCGTTGGCGCCAGGGGTCAGGATTTCCGTTATTTCCCCTATTTCTTCTTCATCAATTGTTTTCACGGTACAGCCGAGGATTTCATGGAAATAATACTCATTTTCCTCCAGCTGCCCCAGCTGGTCTTCAGAGACCTTCAATATTGCGCCTTTAAGCTTTTCCGCCTCATTCAGGCTGTCCAGGCCTTCAAAAGTAAGCAGATCAAACGATTTATGCTGTCTGTGTGTTTTTACAGTCAGCTTCACCGGTTCCTTCGAACCTGCCTGGAATAAGAATAAATGGCTGCCTGCCTTATAGCGCTCTTCCGGAAAATCGGTGCGGGATACGACCCTTACTTCGCCCCTGACACCGTGTGTATTGACAATCTTCCCTACATTGAACCACTTTTCCATCTTTGCCGATCACCTCTAGCGAATTTCTTTAACGACTCCATCTTCAATGATGATGGTTTTGTTTGCGGATACCTCATCCCAGGTGTCGCCAATGCCGATCTCCACGACAGCCTGAACTTCTTTTTCCTTCAGTTCACTGCCTAATGGTAGCATATGTAGTTGTTCTATTTGAAACTCCAGCAGCTTGATCTTTTCTTTCCGCCTGTCTGTTTCTTTTTCAAAATTGGCAGTCAGGCCTGCCTGCTGGAACTTTTTCGATTTCTCTATCTTTCTCGCTTCAAAGCGAAGCTGTTCACATTCTTTCAAAAGCTGTGTTTTTCTTTCCATATAGGTTTCAAGAAGCTTCCTTTTGCTTTTTTCGGTTAAGATCTGTTTAACTGTGGCGGTTTGAAGTATTTTCACCCTTAAGCCTCCTTCAGCGTCCTGGTACCGAACCAACTTCTAAAAGCTTCTGAATGGTAAAAAAAGGAGGGGATCCCCCTCCTTTTCTAATTCCTCCGGCCATGCCTCGGGAAGGTTCATTCAGTTATTTCCAAGAAAATTCTTTTTTGCTGTGATGATCCTGCTGCATACACAACAGTCCGTATCGATTTAGCGACGCGCCCTTGCTTCCCGATCACTTTCCCCATGTCACTCTTGTTGACAGAAAGCTGATAGGTAACGCGGTGGTCATCTTCCCGGACATCCACCCGGACATCATCGGGAAAATCAACCAGGGGCTTAACGATCGTTTCGATAAGCTCTTTCATCACGCGCAGAATTACTTGCCGTTCTTAGCGTTATGGAATTTCTCCATAATGCCTTCTTTAGAGAACAGGTTGCGTACTGTGTCAGAAGGCTTAGCGCCATCGTTCATCCATTTAAGAGCAAGCTCTTCGTTGATTTCAACCTTAGCAGGCTGTGCAACTGGATTGTAAGTTCCAACTGTTTCAATGAAACGTCCGTCACGAGGAGAACGAGAATCTGCTACTACAATACGATAGAAAGGGGATTTTTTAGCTCCCATACGTTTTAAGCGAATTTTTACTGCCATGTTAAATAAGCACCTCCGAATAGTTTCACACAAGATAGTATAATATCAATAGATAAATGGTTTGTAAAGTGTTTTTTCTTTACATGTTATAAAAACTTGATTCCCGCGGCTTTTCAGCCGTGCTTTTGAGCATGCCGGGACATGCTTTCCAGGTGCAGAGGGACAAAAATCAAAACGGATTGAAAGGCAGCTTGAAGCCTTTCTTTTTCCCCTTTTGCTGCATTCCTGTCATCTGCTTCATCATTTTTTTCATATCCTCGAACTGCTTGAGAAGACGGTTCACTTCGGGTACGGTCCTGCCGCTGCCCTTCGCAATCCTCTTCCGGCGGTTCGCGTTGATGATTTCCGGATGCGTTTTCTCTTCCTTTGTCATCGATTTGATGATGGCCTCGACATGCGCGATCTGCTTTTCATCGATCTGCATATTATTAAGCCCCTTGATTTTGTTGGCGCCGGGCATCATTTTCAGAATTTCATCCAGCGGCCCCATATTGCGGACCTGGCCAAGCTGGTCAAGGAAGTCATCAAAGGTAAAGGAAGCAGTCCGCATTTTCTTTTCGAGCTCTTTTGCCTTTTCTTCATCAACATTGGATTGAGCCTTCTCGATCAGGGTGAGGACATCTCCCATGCCGAGTATCCGGGACGCCATTCTTTCCGGATGGAAGGCTTCAATTGCATCCATCTTTTCCCCGAGTCCGACGAATTTGATCGGCGTGCTGGTAACAGAACGGATGGAAAGCGCAGCTCCCCCCCGTGTATCGCCGTCAAGCTTTGTCAGGACAACGCCTGTCAGCCCCAGCTGCTCGTTGAAGCTCTGGGCGACATTCACTGCATCCTGCCCTGTCATTGCATCTACGACAAGGAAGATCTCATCCGGCTTGGAAAGCTCCTTGATCTGTTTGAGCTCATCCATGAGGGCTTCATCCACATGAAGGCGCCCTGCCGTATCGATCAGCACATAATCATGGTGGTCTTCCTTCGCCTTGGCGATGGCCTGCCTGGCTATCTCAACAGGCGAGACCTGGTCGCCGAGAGAGAATACAGGCATATTGATCTGTTTGCCGAGCGTTTCAAGCTGTTTGATGGCAGCCGGACGGTAGATGTCCGCAGCCACCAGCAGCGGATTGCGGTTATGCTTTTTACGGAGCAGGTTCGCAAGCTTCCCTGTGGTGGTCGTTTTACCGGCACCCTGGAGCCCGACCATCATGATCACGGTCGGCGGGCGATTGGATACCGCCACTTTGCTCTGCTCCCCGCCCATCAGTTCGGTAAGCTCCTCTTTAACAACCTTTATAACCTGCTGGCCCGGCGTCAGGCTCTTCAGCACTTCCTGGCCGATTGAACGCTCGCTGACCTTTTTCACAAACTCTTTGACAACCTTAAAGTTGACGTCTGCTTCCAAAAGGGCCAGGCGCACTTCGCGCATCATCTCTTTGACGTCCGCCTCGGATACTTTCCCTTTGCCGCGGATCTTCTGTATCGTATTTTGCAGTCGGTCGGCTAATCCTTCAAATGCCATATATGCCGCCTCCTAATCTAATTTCTCTAGCTCAGCCACTGCTTCCATCAGAAATTGATGGGAAGGACTGCCTTCTTCAAGAAAAGTTCTCATTTCGCGAATAAGTTTGCTGCGCTGTTGAAATTTATGAAATAACAGCAGCTTTTCTTCATATTCCTCCAGCATTGCTTCGGTACGCTTGATGTTATCGTACACTGCCTGCCGGCTGACGTCATATTCCTCGGCAATCTCACCGAGCGAATAATCATCCAGATAATACAGGGACATATAGCTCCGCTGCTTCGGCGTCAACAACGACTGATAAAAGTCATACAGATAGTTCATCCTCGTCGTCTTCTCCAGCATAGCTCATTCCCCCTTGTTAAGTGAAAAGCCTTTACAATAAAACAGTTTACACAGAACCCCAAACTGTGTCAAGGAAATCCGGGCCCGGCGCCGCTTCTTCGGCCTTTGTCAGCGTTTCCTCTTTTTGGCTTCCAGCAGGCGTTTCATTCTCTCTTCCCGCTCATCCGGACTGATGCTTGCTCCGGAGCGTCCTTTTGGTTTCCGGACCTCACCCTGCCGCGCGGCGGGCTCTGCTACCTGAGCGCGGGACTCCGGAACCCGGACGCCTTTCTGCCGGTCGGCCGCCCGAACTTTGGCAGCTGTTTTCTCTAATGGCCGGCTTCCACCGGCCGCTGCAGCCTTCCTGGTCCTTCGTCTGTCCGGAATCAGCCTGAGCCCGAACCTCCTGGCCGCTATCTCCGCAAAGAAGAGGAGGAATGCAGCAAGAAGCAGCCATTCACTGATTGATGCCTTTTCAAAACTTCCTGCCTTCAGCGGGCGGAATGCCTCCTTGCCTGCTTCGAGCCGCTCTCCTCCCGTCAAGGCAGAGATTTCCTTAAGGAGTCCTTCATTTTCTTTTTGCATCAAATATTCTTCTGAATACGGGAGAGTAAAGCCGGTTTTATAGGTCCTTGTTTCTCCCGACAGGCTTTGCTGGCTGATATTGACATAAAACATGCCAGGCTCTGAAGGCATTTTAATTTCGTACTTGCCGGGAGCTGCCAGTTTAGTGCTTGCATCAATTTTTTCCCCGCTATCTGAAATAACTGCTATTTCTGCAGGGAGGGCAGCCTTGCTGTTTCCTTCAAGCAAAACGGCAGTTTCTTCGTTTTCTCTTCGGACTGAAAGGCTGTAAGCTTCGCTCTCATATTTTGGAAGTGAAATGCTGGCGAGTTTATTGATGAACTGCGGCCATTTTTCCCAGCGGGCCCAGTCCCCCGACCATTTTCCGCTTATATCCGAAGTAAAGGCGATCGTATGGCCGATGCCATACTGCCATTGAGCCAGGATCGGATCCTCTTTCTCACTGAGAAGGGGGACCTCTGCACCCTGTTTGGCTTCAGAAGCAATATAGGCATTCATCTGCGGAACGCCGCCTGCAAAAAAATCGCCCCATTCCGGATACGGCCGCAAAGATGGATAAAAAGGATTGTCTTCGATATATGTTCTCGTCGCCATAACAGTTTCCCTTGATAAAATGCTCGGAATCACCGATGAATCCGTGACATCGTAGAAGCGCCCGGTACCAAGCCCAGCCAGCTCTTCCAGCAGATTCCGGTCGGCATCGCTTCCAAGCGCCACAGTCGATAGAGTAATATTGTTTTCTTTCCCCGTCTCTATCATGCTTTCATAATCAGTGCTCCTGGCAGACTGCCCGTCTGTCAGGAGGATGATATGCTTCCGCTGGAGCTTAAGGTTCTCCAGCTCTTCGTATGCTTTTTCGAGGGAAGTAAAGATCTCCGTGCCTCCCCCGGGAGTGACTGAGCCAATTTTGTCCACCGCGTCCTTTTTATCTTCAAGCGGTCCGGTTTCCACGATGACCCACGGCCGGTCATCAAATGCTATGAATCCCAAAGTATCTTTCTCTCGCAAGAGTTCAACTGATCTTGCTGCCGCCTCTTTTGCCAGTTCCAGCTTGCTCCCTGCCATGCTTCCAGAACGGTCCATTACAATCATAAGGCCGAGGGAGGGCATTTCCTTCTTCCCTTTAATATCCATGTTGACAGGCAGCAGCTTTTCAATCGGCGTTTTGAAATAGCCGCCAAGACCAAAACTGTTCTCTCCCCCCGCCATAATGAATCCTGAGCCAAATTCCTTTACAGCCTTTTCGATAAGCATCATCTGATTCTCGGAAACCACCGTTGCCGGTATATTATTGAAAATGATGGACTGATAGGGAAGAAACCCGGAAAGTGAGGTAGGCAGTTTTTCCGGCACGATGGAATCCGCCAGAAGTCCTGACCCGTCCAGTATGTTTTCAAGCTGGCTTTTTTCCTGCTCTACGATCAAAACCTTGGGAGTCCCTTTAATATTGACAGCAGACTGAAGGCTATTGTTTTCTATGAATCCATCCCCTTCAGCGGAAATTTCAGCCTTGATTGCGGATAAGCCTGTTTCATCGATTTTGTGCTTGAAGGTATAGACATTTTTTCCTTCTTTAACCGTGATACTCTCTTTCAGGACTTCCCGGCTGTTTACAGAAAGCCTTAAATCAGCTTCTTTTGAAGAATTGCTGTCTATCGCCATTGTAATGGATGCTTCTTCACCTTCATATAAGGCCGGAGGGACTTCCAGGCTGGAAATGGACATGTCCTCTTTCCTGCTGCTGTCCAGCAGGACATAATCAAGCTCTATCCCCCGGTTCTTCAAAAGCTTTGCCGCTTCACGGCTGCTTCCGGCCGTTTCCCTTCCGTCTGATAAAAGGACAATCCGCCCAGGGTTTTCCTCCGGCATGAGAGTCGAAGCCAGCTGAATGCCTGCCTCGAGATTCGTTTCACCCTTCCCGGTGTCAGTACTGAACTCCCGGAACTCCCCCTTCATACTGGCCAGAGAGCTTTCAGCAGCAGCTGTTTCTCCAGCCGAGATCACGGCATATGAATCTTCCTTTCCTTTGGACTGAATTCCGGCATCGATGAAATCCAGCAGCTCTCCTTCCCTGCCCTGCACACTGGCAGAGCGGTCGGCGATGAAAACCACCGTTTTTCCCGGAGCAGGCAGTCTGATTGAAGGGACAGCCAGCGCAAAGGCAAGCAGAATGAACACGATGGCCCTCATCACAGCTGCTCCCTTCCTATTTCCCCTGCCCTTTGCTGTCTTGATGTACAAGAATACCAGGAGCAGGGAAGGAATGATGAGCAAAAGCATAAAAGGATGTTTAAATTCTATTCCCACGCCTGAACACCTCCCATTCTGCTGCTATCAGGATGAAAGCGAATAATGCGAGCCAAAACCAAAGTCCGTCCTGCTCTTTTTCCTCATAGCCATTTGAAGCACTTTTATCATTCATTGTAAAGGAAGAGGCATGCCTGGCAGCTTTTTCCCTGTCATCAAGCAGGACAGAGAAAAAATAATGTTCTTCCCCTGCGGCAGCCTGGTAGACTCCCGGCTTATAGGGAGCAGCAAAGTTTTCCTTTGCCAGATCCAGTGAATATAGATTTTCGTTTACATCATTGTAAATATCCAGTGAACCAGAGCCAGCCCCTGCATTGAGCCACTTCTCTTCCCCTGGTGAAAAATAGCCAAGAAAATCTGACTGGGCAGCCAGCCATTGATAGGCATTATACAAGAAGACCGGAAAACCGGGCTGCAATGGCCAATCAGAATCTTCCAAAGCGAAATTGATCAGCAAAGCCGGAGTCCCATTCTGTGTTCCCTTCTGGATCAGAGGGCGCCCGCCTGACTGCAGGAGGGTTTCCCAATCACCTTTAAGCGGCTCGTACGAGGAATCAATGAAAATACTCTCGGCCCCCACATGTTCAAGAATCGGATCATCCGCGGCCTCCGGTAGTTCTTCCAGCTTTTCCCTTCCCGTTTCCGCATTGAAGATGATTACAGGCCTTCCCTCTGCGGCTTCAAGGCTGCCGGCATCTGCAAGGTATATGCCTTCTTCCCCGGCTGCAGCTGTTGAAGGATCGGCCTGAACCAGTTCAGCACCCCATGTTTCAAAGCCTTTCAGCACAAATGGACTGATGCTGCCAACGGCAATCACCTTTTGGCTCGGCTCATTATAGATCGCTGTCAGCTCATTGTCGGCTTGATAAGCATCATCCGCCTTTATTTCTGCCTTATAATACGGATGCTCGGGGAGTCCGGGAATCTGGACTACAGTTTGCCCGTTTCCTTCAATCTCCACTTCCTGTTCAAAGAGCACCTGGCCCTCATATAGTATCCGGAAGGAAAAAGCGGCCTCCTCCGCTGACTGGTTCTCAACGGAAGCCCCTCCGGCAATCCCCTCGCCTTCCCGGACAACACCAAAAGATAAAAGCGCAAGATTCTGCCCTTCTTTTCCGAAATTATGGACTTCTGTATAATTTCCTTCATCCAGGGCCGCGGCTGCTTCTTTTTCAAATCCATCAGAAAATATGTATATAGCTGAATTCTCTGCATCTGCCAAAGAATTGGCCAGCTGCAGCGCTTTAGTCATGTTTTCATGCTCATAAGTAATTTCAAGAGCATTGATTGACTTTTTAACAGCAGCTTTCTCCTTTTCCCCCGACAGGAGGATCTCCGGATTCTCCCCGGCTCTTATCAGAGTAACCTCCTGGCCGGCCATGCTGCCGGCAAGCGAAAGCATCTTCTCCCTTGCCTTCTCAAAGACCGGTTCACCATCTCTTTCAGCAAGCATGGATGCAGAGGGATCGACAACAAATATCAAGCGGCTCCCCTTTAATTCTTCTCCTAACCAGTAAGGCCGGACCAGCGCGAACAGCAGCAGCAGCAGGGCGAGAAGCTGCAGCCAGAATAATAGATTCTGCTGAAGCTTCTTCAGCCAGGGCGATGCCTGCCACTCATTCACTGCCTCCACCCAAAGCATATTGGAAGGAATGATTTTCTCATCAAACTGCTTCCGGAAAAAGTAGAATAATATAAAGGCGATGATAAAAAAGCCTAATAAAAAATAGATCGGGCCAAAAAAGAGCATCGTGTTTCACCTCAATTCAACATGCCTTTACCAGGCAGGATGCGCAATAAAATGGTCTGGATGTCTGTGTCAGCTGTAATCGGTACAAACTGCCCCCCATATTTCCTGCAGGCCGCCTCAAGCTGCCTGCCATGCTCTTCCAGCCTCTTCTTATATCCATCAACAATCACGGGATTCATACTGACATTAACAGAAGTACTGCATTCGCTGTCAATCAGCCTGATATCTCCACTGTAATTCGGCTCGGCTTCCTCCTTAGCCAGAATCTGCAGCAGCCAGAAATCCTGCTTCATGGCCCCTATCCTTTTCATTGCAGACTCAAGAACGCTGAGCGGCTCCATAGTGTCGGTAATGAGGATGGACAGCTGCTGGTTTTTTTGCAGGGCACGGCTTAAATGGTCTGAATAACCCTCATTGATTCCGGCACCTTCCAGCTGGAGGATTTCTGCATATACCTGCTTGCTGTAATTGGCTCCTTTTCTTCTGAGAGAGGCTTTACTTCCAGAGGGCAAAGAGGCGAAATAGAGCCTGTCTCCACCTGAAAGGGCGATATAGCAGAGTGAGGCGGCCAATTCTTTAGCCAGCTTCCATTTTTGGTCAATGCTTTGCATGGAAGAGGATGTGTCCAGATAAACAGCAGCTGAAATCTCCTGTTCATCGAGGAACCGCTTTATATAATGCTTTTGGGTGCGACCGAAAACATTCCAGTCGATTTGCCTGACATCGTCTCCCGGCTGATAGAGCCTGAAATCGGAAAATTCAAGAGAAGAACCAAAGCCGCTGGACTGCCTTGTCCCTTTATGGGCGCCGCGCTTCTTCGTTTTGACCTGCAGGCGCTTTTTCTGCAGCCTTGAAAGAAGTCCGCCTCCTTTATGCATGCTGACGGCCATCCCTGGCAGGATTTCTGGATTCGACCAGATCCCGGATGATTTCATCTGCCGAAATGCCGCTGCTGTCAGCTTCAAAGTTTACGATGAGGCGGTGGCGGAGCACCGGGAGCGCTGCCTTCCTTAAATCTCCCATGGAAACATGGTATCTCCCCTGTGACATTGCCCTTGCTTTCGCCATCATGATCAGGCTCTGCAGTCCCCTTGGGCCGCTCCCGAACTGGATGTACTGCCTGACCATCCCCGTTGCATCCGGCGACTCTGGATGTGTGGCTGAAATGATCGATACAGCTGCATCAATCATTTCTTCACTGACCAGAATCTCCTTCGCCAAAGCCTGGATCTCCAATACATCTTTTTTTGCAGCTGCTTTTTGAACGGAGGCAGTCCGGGTCCCTGTCGTCCTTAATACGATCTCTTTCAATTCTTCCTTCGTCGGGTATGAGACCTGAATTTTGCATATGAACCTGTCCAGCTGTGCTTCAGGAAGCGGATAGGTCCCTTCCATATCAATCGGGTTCTGGGTAGCCAGAACAAAGAATGGGCGGTCCATCATTTTTGTCTCACCCATGATTGTGACTGTTTTTTCCCCCATCGCTTCCAGCAGCGAACTTTGTGTTTTCGGCGTCGCACGGTTGATTTCATCTGCGAGAATGATGTTTCCAAATAAAGGCCCTTCATGAAAAACAAAAGCTTGCTTCCCGCTCCCGTCAGGCTGCAGAAGCATGGTTCCTGTTATATCGGATGGCATGAGGTCAGGAGTGAACTGGATCCGCGAAAACTTCAGATCCATGCTTTCCGATATTGTCTTGACCAGCATGGTCTTCCCCATGCCGGGGAGGCCTTCAAGCAGTACATGGCCGCCGGCGATGATGCTCCACAGCACCTGATCGATCACGTCCTCCTGCCCGACGATAAATGACCTGATTTCTTCCTTCACTTTATCCAGGATAGCGGCTGCTTCTTTAAATTGGTTTGCTTTCTCTTCAATTGACGCCATATTTCTCACTCTCCATCAGGATCTATATTTGTAAAATAGTTCTTTACGATTTCTGCCAGTTCATCAGGCAGCTTGTAGCGCTCAGAGCTTTCCCGGTAAGATCTTTCATAAGATTCATAGACTTCGCTGTACGGCCTGGCGCTCCCCCGCAGGATGGGCCCGGCTCCCTCGCTTTGTCCGGCCGGCCCTCCATCGCCTAATTGGCCTGAATCAGTTTCCGTATTCACCTGGCCCGTAATCCTTTCCGGCACAGTCAGGAGCTCCCTCGAGCCTTGGCCAAGTCCGGCACCTGATCCCATTCCGCCTGAGGATGAACCCGATCCGCTTGAGCCTGAGCCTGAACCTGAACCTGAACCTGAGCCGGTGCCTGAGCCGCTTCCGGATCCATTCCCGGCGTTTCCTTTGCCAGGCTGCTGGGCGCCCGTGCCTGTGCTCTGGCCAGGACTCTGCCCGGGGGCGGGCTGTCCGGTGGATCCTGAGAGAGCCAGCTGTCCCGGATTCATTCCATTAGCAGACATTTGGCTGTGGAGTTTTGTCCCTGCCTGGCCGACAGCCTGCTGTGCGGCAGCGAGCCTGGACAATGCATCGGAGGAGTTTAAGGCTTGCTCCAGCTGCTGTGCCAGCTTATCGAGCTCTTCATCTGTCAAAGGCCCGTCCTTTTGAGCCAGCTCCTGGAGAGCTTCTTTTTGCTTATCTGAAAGTTCCTCCAGATTTTTCTGCAGTTCCTTCAGCTCATCCATCGCTTTGTTCAGGTCTTTGTTATCCAGTGCAGCCGCAAGGGAGCTTAAGCCGGCATTATCAAGCCGGCTTTTAGTTCTTTCTAGCTTCCTTTGCCTTTCCTGCTCCTTCATTTTCTGCAGCTCCAGCGACTTATTCTTTTTTTCAAGCTCTTTCAAAGCCTCTGCGGCAGAGTCAAGCTTGCTGATTTCTTCTGCCGTTTCCTCTATCAGCTTCCTTGTTTCCGGATTCTTCTCTTTCTCTGCTTTTTCATTGAGCTGTTTTTCAGCGGATTCTACAATTTCTTTTTCTTCGTCAAGCTGGCTTGCTCTTTCCATTTTCGTGCTGGGAAGAAAAGCGGCGGCTGAAACTGCGAGAAGAACAGCCAGCGCTCCGAGGAACCATTTAGGGTAGAAGAACTGCTTTTTGCGTTTCAGGACAGATGCCTGGTCCCTCTTCATATAAGCTAAGGCCTCTTCAAGCTGCAGCAGCTCCATTAGCCCTTCGCTGTTCAATAGTGAGTATGCCGTAAGCACCCTGTCATCAGGTACAAAGCGGTTGTAAACGGCAGCTGCCTCCCGAAAGCCCGGCTTCCGGATCCAGAACCTCCAGAAAGAAAAAGATAGAGACGCAAGAGCAGCTGCAAAAAGATATACCGGCAGATCCGTGATGACCACCGTCCGGGCCAAAAGCAGGACGATAAGTATGGAGGCACCTCCGTAAAAAAGGAGAAGCTGAAGCTCCTTCATTGCAGCTGCAAAGAGAAGCTGGCGCCGGACAGGCTTCAGCAGATTTAAGAACTGCTCCCTGTTTTGTTTGGCCATACGCTGACAACTCCTATCCCTTTTTCATATTTGGCCTGAGCTTTCTTATGCTGATCAGCAGCGCCAGCACAAAAATCACCGAGCTTGCGATCAGGTGGGCGATCCAGAGCGGAAATTCGATTCCTGTCTCATTAGCAAGCTCCCTCAGAAAGTCAGGTGTAAAAATGCCGAGAAGGACCATGGCAGGATTCAGCATGGCGGTAAAATAAGCAAACGGGCTGTCTGTCTGCACATTTGGATTCATATTCCCTAACTGCATCAGAATCATCGTCAGAAATGCCGTTCCACCGACCAGAAAAAGTGTGGCCCCATAGGTTGTAACCATAGAAACGACTGTTTTCCGGATCAGCGTTGAAAACAATACCCCAAGGCTGCCGTAAACCATGATCGTAAAGATGTAGAATCCGAGTGTCAGGGCCACCTGTCCAGGAGATACCCCTCCAAACAGGAATACGATGCTGTAAAGCGGAAGGCTGGCTATGATAAGCAGGAGCAGGAAGGAAATAGCAGATACGAGCTTGCTGATGATGATGCTCGCGGAGCTCTGTGTCGTCGTCAGCATGATATTAAGGGTCTGCCTCTCTCTTTCACTGCTGATGACCCCTGCTGTCAGCCCGGGTGTAATGAACAATATCAGGGCAAGCTGCAGAAAGGACAGGACAATGAACATCTCCCTGCTCTGGTCAGGCTTGAAATACCCCTGGCTGTTCGACATCATATTAATAAAAATGAAACCCAATATAATAACTCCTAATGCCAGGAGATAAAATAATACGCCGAGAAAGCTCTTGAACGAGCGGAACCGCAGTTTTATTTCTTTATTCAGGACGGGATTTACGGCAAAATTTTTCATGAAAGTTCCACTCCTTTCGTAATTTCCATGAATACATCTTCAAGGTCGGTTTCCGCTTCTGCAAAGCTTGCAATTGAAAGACCGGCTTCTATCGCGTTTTTCAGCAGAGCAATCTGGCCGGCATCATCCCCTTTGTAGACAAACTGGAGTAAATTTTCACCTTCCCCGGGTCTTAGCCCGCTCACACCGGGAGTGTCCTCAAAGAATGTAAAGGCTTTGTGCACATCCTTAAGGACTTTGACCATGATCAGTTTCTCTCCGCGCAGTTTTGCCTGTATTTCTGTGACTGACCCTTCTGCTACCAGCATCCCTTGATCGATGATCCCGATCGTGTCGCACATTTCTGCAAGCTCCGGGAGGATATGTGAAGAAATAAGAATGGTCTTGCCCATGTCCTTCAGCTCCTTCAATATCTCCCTCATTTCCACGCGCGCCCGCGGGTCGAGCCCTGATGCAGGTTCATCGAGGATAAGGACTTCCGGGTCATGGATGAGGCTCCTTGCCAGACAGAGCCTCTGTTTCATTCCCCTTGAGAGCAGGTCAACGTAAGAATCGCGTTTGTGCTCAAGGTTGACCAGGTCCAGGAGCTGGGGAATAAGCTTTTCCCTTTCCTTAAAATCGATCCCATAGCTGGCACCGTAAAAATGGAGATACTCTTCTGCCTTCAGCTGATCATAAACACCAAAAAAATCTGGCATATAGCCGATTTGCCGGCGAACCATCTTCGGCTCGTCAGCGACATTATAGCCATTTACATAGGCGGTTCCAGATGTAGGCGCCAACAGTGTCGCCAGAATAGAGAAGGTGGTCGATTTGCCTGCGCCGTTCTGGCCGACAAACCCGAAGACCGAACCTTTTTCTATTTGGAGGTTCAAGCTGTTCAGGGCTGTAAATTTACCATATCTCTTTGTTAAATCAATAATCTCTATCATTAGGATGCCTCCCCTTTAATCGTTATTTTCGGCATCGTGATTTGAGGGTCCTTCGATGTCTTGATAATGCGGACAACCACTTTTCCATCTTTGCCAATATAGCGTCCGATATCTTCCTGGATAGTGAGCTTTGATTCGAACGGCTCCATTTCGCCAGATTCATGGTTCAGGACTGCATATTCAGCAAATTTGGCCTTCGTCGATACGGACAGCTCACTGAATGCCAGGGATTTTCCTTTCACTTGTGCAGGCAGAGATGCAATGAACTGATATTCCCCATCATCAGCCATCATTTGATCTTTGCTGCCATTGACGTTCTTTTCGTAAACCATGCCCTGCACCGCCTCAAGCTCGGTATCAAGCACCTCATTGGACAGGGAAAACTCGCCTGTAAAATCAACCTTCGCTTCAAATGGTTCAAAGATGAGATTCAGGCCCGAAACTTTTTCTTTTTTGGACAGAAGATCCGCCTCAATGACACTGTCCTTCGTAAGTCCGGCCAGCATCGGGCCTTCAGCAGTCCCGCTCCCTGAGAAAAGGAAGGCAGATGCAGCATATTCAAGCCTTTCTTTCTTCATGAGATCCAGATCCTGGTTCGGCCCCGGATAGCCATAGCCGGCGCCCGACATATACGGGGCGGTGAGAAAGTCATTCTTCACTTTTTCGTCGACTTTCAGTGTTTCACCTTTTTTCAGGCTGCCGACATTGATCTTATTCGAGCCGGTCCATATATACAGCTCCTCAAAATCATATGGAAAGCTATTTGTCACAGTGCCTGACAGCCGTTTGTCCTTAAGCGTCAGATCAGCCTCCAGGCCGCCTTCCTTTTCTTTTTGCGATTTGCCGAATATGGTCCTGGATGACCAATACTCTACTGCATTAAAAACAATCCTCGTTTCCTTGCGGCTCTGTTCAATGACACCGCCGCCGGAATGATCTGTCCCCGCTCTGTTCAAAGTGCTGGGAATCGCATTGAATTCCCCGCGGGGAACAGAAAATGCATATTCACCGCTTGTGTTTGAAAGCAGGGTTGCCGCCTGAATACCGATAAGCTGGCTGTTCACTGCTTTATAGACGCCCAGTTGATTGACCTGAGGCTGTCCAAGCCTGTCTTTTGCCCCGATGCCAAAAATGGCCACTGACATCAGCACAGCCAAAGAAGGGATGATCCACCAGGCATGTTCGCGTTTGTCCCGCTTCTTCAAAATAAAATAAAGGATCGGGACAATGACGATTATATAGCCGATGAGCAGCAGCAAGAGCTGACCAATTGAAAAGCTGGAAGCAGGGAAATATTCATTCGCTTCAGCAAATTCATAGGTCAGCGGATCATAAATATCCGGTCCATACTGGCTTCCTGCGGCAGATGGTGCAGGGACTGACTGCAGAATCCCGCCAAACCACCTGCTGTAGCCAGTCCAGGAAGACAGCGGCTCATCGCCGAGTGAAAAGGCAGTCTGCAGGATTGTGCCGCTTCCATAGTCAGCTTTCACTGCTGCAGGGACATTCCCACTAAGCGAGAGGATTTCCGCCTGATTTTCGACAGGGCCGTAAAACATAGGCAGCTCCTTGAAAGGAGGCTCATTCTCTCCTTTATCCGCAAGAAAGGAGGCAGAAGACTTCCCTTCTTTATCCGGCTTCATCGGCAGAAGAGTATAGAGGGCACCCAGGGATTGGCCTGCATCAGGAGCTGCACCGGCAATCAGTATTCCACCATTCCCAACCCAATCCTTAATGGCATTTTGCTGGGCCTCTGTCAGGTCGGAAACAGCAAATTCGTCGAGCAGGAGATAGTCGAGCATTTCAAGCCCGAGCCCTTCTTCAGGCAGCTGTTCTTTTTTCAGCTCAAGTGTCTCTACCGCTGCAGAGGGAAGGATCCTCAGCTCCTTGAGCCGGTCATAGTCCTCGCTCAGGATGCCCATTGTCATTTCTCCGCCTTCTATGTATTTCGCCTTCAGCTTCGTGTCGCCGGAGAACTTGACTTTATTCCCGTCCTTCCAGCTCCCTTTATAAAGGTGGATGGCAGGGAGGTTCTGATATGATGATGGGTGGTCCTCCGAATTGCCCGGTATTGTTATGTGAAAGGTTTTCGAAGAATTTTCCGGCAGATTTGCCTTGATGCTCATGGCTCCGCCGGAATTATAGGAAGGGTGAAAATCAATCAGCAGATCCCCGCTGAACGCCTCTCCTGTATTTTCAGCTTTGATAGTCAAGGGAAAGCCTTTTCCCCTTTTAACTTTTCCGTCCAGGCCTGCATCTACTGAAATGCTGATGTCTGCCGGTGCTGCATAAGCAGGCTGGTTTAAGATAAGAAACAGCAGCAATGCAGCAATCACAGCAATGATTGCTTTTGTATGTTTACGCAAAAAAACTCCCCCCAGATTATTATTCCACTACAATAGACGAACAGGAGCCGGCAAAAGTTTGCAATTCTTTGAAAATATAAATCTATTGCTGACTTTGCTTTTCCGGCAAGCGGTGCCGGCTCATGTATAATAGACGAAATAAATCAGGATTCCCCTACAGGGATTGAGAAAAAAAACCATTTTTAAGCACAAAAAAACAGGCTGCGTTTTTGCAGACTGCCAGAACATTTTAAAAAGAGTTTTGCTCGCAAATGAAGTATGTTGATTTCCGCTCCAGGCACTTCGCTTTCCGCGGGGCGGCGCTGCAATCCCGCAGGAGTCTACGTGCCTTCCACTCCAATCAACGGGTTTCAAATTAATTTTGCAGCAAGTTGGTTCTTACTGAATAAAAGGCAAAGGGCAGCAAAAAAACTTTTAATGCTACCTTTTTCTCCAAACTGAAAAGCAGCTGCATTTGCAGCTGCTGATCTTTTATCATTTACTCTTCCGCATTCTCGACCATGTCAGCGAATAGCCCGTAGACATAGCGTTCTGCGTCGAATTCCTGCAGGTCGTCCATTTTTTCTCCGAGGCCGACGAATTTGACGGGAATGTCGAGTTCCTTGCGGATGGCCAGGACGATGCCGCCTTTTGCGGTGCCATCAAGCTTTGTCAGGACGATTCCGCTCACATCTGTTGCTTCCTTGAAGGTTTTTGCCTGGATCATGGCATTCTGCCCTGTTGTTGCATCAAGGGCGAGCAATACTTCATGCGGGGCGCCGGGGATTTCCCTTTCAATCACCCGCTTGACTTTTTCAAGCTCCTTCATCAGGTTGACCTTGTTCTGCAGGCGTCCTGCGGTGTCACAAAGAAGGATATCTGCATTCCTTGATTTCGCAGCCCTGACGGCATCAAACATAACAGCTGCCGGATCAGATCCTTCTGCCTGCTTGATGACTTCGACGCCGACCCGGTCTCCCCAGACTTCAAGCTGCTCGATGGCCCCAGCACGGAAAGTATCCCCTGCGGCCATGAGCACCTTTTTTCCTTCAGACTTGAACTTATGCGCCAGCTTGCCGATTGAGGTTGTCTTGCCGACCCCATTCACACCTACGAACAGGATGACTGTCAGGTCGCCTTCCTGGATATTCAAAGCGGAAGATGCTTCCCCGCTTCCCTCATATATTTCAACCAGTTTCTCGGAAATGATGCTTTGCACGCCTTGCGGGTCCTGGATGTTTTTGCGCTTCACTTCCATTCTCAGCTCTTCTACAAGCTCCATGACCGTGTCAAAGCCCACGTCAGCCTGAATGAGAATTTCCTCAAGCTCTTCGAAGAAGTCCTCATCAACCTTCCTGTACCTCGCTACAAGATCATTGACCTTGCCGGAAAAATTATCCCTCGTTTTTGTCAGGCCATCCTTGAATTTTTCTGTCACTGTATCGGTTTGCTTCGTAATTTTATCTTTCAGTTTTTTAAAGAAACTCATCTGTTCACTTCCTTCTCATTCATCTGTATGTATCGCCGGAAAAAGAGCGTACACCCCTTTTCCGGCATATTTTGCCTGTCTATTGCGGAACAAGCTCCCGGGTTTCTTCAAGTCTGACTGAGACAAGCTTTGAAACACCTGATTCCTGCATCGTTACACCGTACAGGACGTCTGCTTCTTCCATCGTCCCTTTGCGGTGGGTGATGACGATAAACTGTGTTTCCTCACTGTATCTCTTCAGATATTGGCTAAAGCGCTGGACGTTGGCTTCATCGAGCGCAGCCTCCACTTCATCCAGGATGCAGAACGGTACGGGGCGCACCTTCAGGATTGAGAATAGCAGCGCGATTGCCGTGAGCGCCCTCTCCCCGCCTGATAAGAGCCCCAGATTCTGCAGCTTCTTGCCTGGCGGCTGGGCAACGATGTCAACGCCTGTATTTAGCAGATCGTCAGGCTGTGTCAGCTTTAGATCTGCCCTGCCTCCGCCAAACAACGCCTGGAAGACAGACTCAAAATGGAATCTGATTCCTTCAAATGTCTGCCTGAATCTTTTTTTCATTTCTTCATCCATTTCATCAATTACCTGGAAGAGAGTGTCCTTCGCTTCCTGCAGATCATTCTTCTGTGCCAGCAGGAACTCATAGCGCTCTGATACGCGCTCATATTCCTCAATGGAACCCAGGTTCACTGTCCCTAGCTCCTCAATGGACAATTTGATGAGCTTAACCTTTTTGCGTGCTTCCTCAGCAGGAATGTGGAGCGGATACTCCTCCCTGGCTGCTTCAAAGGTAAGCAGATATTCCTCCCTGAGATGGGCCAGGCGGTTATCCAGTTCAACATCCAGCCTGTTCAATCGCACTTCCTCATCCTTCATGCTCTCAGTCATGCCCTTATGAAGGCGGCGGAGCTCCTTGGCTGAAAGCTCCAGGTCTTCAAGTGTTTCCTGGAGTTTAAGGCGCTCCTCTTTCCTGGAAGAAATCAAGTCAATGGCTTCCTGCTTATCTTTCAGCTTCTTCCTTGCGGCTTCCTCGAGCACTTCTTCTCCTGAAGAGCTGCTGGTCAGCTCTGATGACAGCAGCGACAAATCTTCCTTGAAGGTCTGAAGCTTCTCTGATGTTTCCGCCAGCTCTCCCTCAATGGACGCGAAAGTATCTTTAGCGAAGTTCAGCTGTTCGTTCTTGGATGCCAGCGTAATCTTTAGCTCGCCGATCATGTCCATGAGCGTTTCCTTGGAGGTCATCCTAGTGTTTTTCTGCTGTGTGAGCACCTCGATTTCTTCCTCCAGGCCAGTGATGCTTTTTTGCATCTTCTCAAGCTCGAGCTCAAGTGCAGATTTCCTGGCTGAAAGCTTCTGGGACTCTTCGGCAGATTGCGACTTATCCATATCATACAAGGAAAGGCGTTCATTTATGTTCTTCTCAGCCATCTCCACTTCCCGGAGATCGCCCTTCAGGGAGTTTTCCTTCAGCCTCAGTTCTTCACCGGATCTGCGCAGGTTTTCAATCAGTTCTTCCTGCTTGTTTATGTCTCCCTTGACCCTTCTCACCTGCTCTTCCAGCAGCTGCGTCTTGGAATCCATTTCGGCCAAACGTTCTTTCAGCTCTTCAAGCTCTGTCTTCCGGCTGAGCAAAGAAGAGGATTTTTGCTTGACGGCGCCGCCTGTCATGCTGCCGCCCGGGTTTACAACATCGCCTTCCATTGTGACAAACCGGCTTCTGTAATTAAGGATCTTTGCCATTTCATTGGCTCCCTTTAGATCCTTTGAAACTATGACATTGCCGAGAAGGTTTTTAACGACCTCTTCATACTTTGAATCAAAAGATACCAGGTCAGCGGCAGCACCGATAAAAGATGGATGCAGCTTTAGCGATTGCAGCTGGCCCTGTGACAGCGACTTTCCTTTAATGACATTCAGCGGCAGGAAGGTCGCCCGGCCGTATGAATGCTTTTTCAGGAACTGGATGGCGCTGCGGCCATTCTCTTCGTTCGCTACCACAACATGCTGCATCGCACCGCCAAGAGCGGTTTCAATCGCAGTCTCATACTGCTTCGGCACCGCAATCAGCTCAGCGATTGCACCTTCAATGCCCTTAAGTGCGCCGCCCCTTGCCTTCAGCACTTCTTTGACTCCCTGGAAGAAGCCGGAATAGTCCTCCTCCAGCTCTTCCAGCATATCTTTGCGGGACTTGGCCTGCTGAAGATACTGATAGGCCTGGTAAAGAGTCGTTTCCTGCTTCTGATAGTTCGTTTTCAAAGATTCGGTCTTTGCCTGCTCATTCTTGAAAAGGCGGACCTGTTCCTCAAGCTCGCCCTGTATCTGTTCAAGCCTGCCAATGATTTCTTTCTTTTGGTCTTCTATCTGCTTTCGTTCCGAAAGAAACTTTTCATTGTCTGACTCAAGCCGGGTTGATCTTGCTCCCTGCTGGGCCAGCTGCTGGCCGATATATTGAAATTCATTTTTAAAAGCAGCCTGCCTGTTCAGCAATTCAATATAATCACTTTTGAGAGAGTCGATTTTTTCTTCGGTATTTTCACTATAAAGCTTCAGCTCAGCCTGTTTTTCTCTCAGCTTTTTCTGAAGCTCAGCTGCCTCTCTCTGAAGAACATCGGCAATCTCCTGCTGCATTGCTTTTCTTTCTTTAAGAGAAGCTTCCTTTTCCCCCAGCTCTTCTATATTTCTCTTCAGCTGTTCTTTATTATGGGAAGCATTTTTCTTCCGTTCTTTGAGGACTTCTTTCCTGCCCTCGAGCTTTTCCAGCTCCTCGCTGGCATGAAGCAGCACACCCTGCAGATCATTGATGGACTCATCAAGGTCTGCAATTCCTGCCCTTGCCACTTCGATTTCAGCTTCCTTTTCCCCGATCGCACCGCCCAAAGCTTCTTCTTCCTTTTTCAGCTTTTCAAGCACGGCGGAAAGAGCCTCCCATTTTCCGTGAAGGTCCTCAATCTCAAAGGCTGTAAGGGCAACTTCGATTTTTTCCAGCTCTTCTTTTTGCTGCAGGTAGTCCTTGGCGATGGAAGACTGGATCTTCAGCGGCTCCACCTGGCTTTCGAGCTCATAGACGATATCATTCACCCGGTTCAGGTTTTCCTGGGTTTCAAGAAGCTTGGCCTCAGCCTTTTTCTTCCTTGTTTTATATTTCAGGACTCCGGCCGCTTCTTCAAAAATGCTCCTCCGGTCCTCAGCCTTGCTGTTTAAGATTTCTTCTACCTTCCCTTGGCTTATAATGGAGAATGCCTCCCGCCCAAGGCCTGAATCCATGAACAAATCGATGATATCCTTCAGGCGGCATGATTGGCTGTTTATATAAAATTCACTGTCCCCTGAGCGGTAGACTCTCCTCGTAACACTCACTTCATTATAATCAAGCGGGAGGAACTGGTCTTCGTTATCAAGGGTCAGGGTCACCTCTGCAAAATTCAGCGATTTCCTGCTGTCGCTCCCGGCAAAGATGATATCCTCCATTTTCGATCCCCTCAGGGACTTCGCGGACTGCTCGCCAAGCACCCAGCGGATGGAGTCTGTAATATTGCTTTTGCCGCTCCCATTCGGGCCGACAACAGCTGTCACGCCAGGGACAAAATCGACAGAGGACTTCTCGGCGAAGGATTTAAAGCCTGCAATATCTAGCCGTTTCAGAAACACTGATATATCCCTCCTAGCTTCTCGGTTGATTTTCTTGGGATGTTGAGTCATTCTGCAAATGGGATTTTAAAATCTCCAGCGCCATCTGTGCCGCGTGCTGTTCTGCTTCTTTTTTCGATCTGCCTGTCCCGGTCCCGAGCTCATTCCCTGACAAGGAAACACGTGAGACAAACTCCCTGCTGTGTGCAGGGCCTTTTTCCTGAAGGATCTTATACTCAATTGCACCCGCTCCATCACGCTGGACGAGCTCCTGAAGCTGGCTCTTGAAATCCATCACATGAGAAAAAGCACCCGAATTTATTTTTGGAAAGACCGTTTGTTCTAAAAATCCGATGACTGTATCTATCCCTTTTTCCAGGTATAATGCGCCGATAAATGCCTCGAACACATCTGCAAGCAAAGCCGGACGCTCTCTTCCGCCTGTCATTTCCTCCCCTTTGCCGAGAAGGACGAGCTTCCCGAACTCAAGCTCATTGGCAAATGTAACCAGGGATGGCTCACACACAACTGCCGCTCTCAGCTTTGTCAGCTCTCCTTCGCTCATCATGGGATATTTCTTGTATAAAAATTGGGATACAGTCAGTTCAAGTACGGCGTCCCCTAAAAACTCCAGCCGTTCATTATCTTCATACGGCTTTCTCCGATGCTCATTCACATACGATGAATGTGTAAAAGCCTGCTTCAGCAGCTTTTCATTTTCAAAGGAAATCCCGATTTTCTTCTGGAACTCCCTGAATTGCATTTCTGCCGCGCGGTATGCTTTTTTCTCTTGGTCTTTATTGTTCTTGCGCATATTGCCTCCACCTTGCTAATAGTTTACATACATTATCAGTTTACGTAATAATTCTTAAAAACGCAAAAAAACCTGAAAGCATCCTGAATATTCCAGGCAGCTTCCAGCCTCTTGGACCAATGGGCCGATTCATCAGGAAGCACGGGCTCTGCCGGCATGTGAATCATCCCTGTATCCGCCTTTATAGAAGAAAGCCCCGTTCAAAACGGAGCTTTGCTCAATCTAACGATTACACATTAGCTTTTATGTAATTCACAGCGTCGCCGACTGTTGCGATCTTTTCTGCATCATCGTCAGAGATTTCCATATCGAATTCATCTTCCAGTTCCATAACCAGTTCAACTACATCCAGGGAATCTGCGCCAAGATTTTCTTTGAAAGAAGCTTCCAATGTTACTTCAGACTCTTCAACACCAAGACGATCTACGATGATCTTTGTTACACGTTCTAACACATCTGCCATGCTTGTCACCTCCCCTCAAGACATTATAGAGCATTTTAGCAGATTAATAAATGTCCAGCCTAACAATTTTTTCTTTTGTCTGCTGAAGAGGCTTCTACATCACCATTCCGCCGTCAACATGGAGGGTCTGCCCTGTCATGTAGCGGCTGTCCTCAGAAGCCAGGAATAAGGCTACCTTTGCAATATCTGAAGGTTCGCCAAGCCGTCCGAGGGGGATTCCTGACAGCATCTGCTCTTTCACTTCTTCATTAAGCTTGTCTGTCATATCAGTCGAGATGAAGCCAGGGGCAATTGCATTGACGGTAATTCCCCTTGTAGCCAGTTCTTTTGCAGAAGTTTTTGTCAAGCCGATGACGCCTGCCTTTGCGGCAACATAGTTGGCCTGTCCAGGGTTGCCGCTGACACCGACGATCGATGATACATTGATGATCCTGCCGCTGCGCTGCTTCATCATTTGCCTTGTTGCCGCCTTCGTGCAAAGGAAGACACCTTTGAGATTGATGCTGATGACTTCATCCCATTCTTCCTCTTTCATTCTCATAAGAAGATTATCGCGGGTGATGCCTGCATTATTGACAAGAATATCAATGCTTCCGAATTTTTCGATTGTCTCTTTCATCATGGCCGTTACAGCCTCACTGTCTGATACATCTGCCTTTACAGCAAATGCGTCACGGCCGAGCGCCTTAATTTCTTCAACAGTCTCGTTAGCTTTTGCTTCGCTTCCTGAATAGTTGACTGTCACATTGGCTCCTTGCCTCGCAAGCTCCAATGCAATTTCGCGGCCAATTCCCCTGGAAGCGCCTGTTACGATCGCTGACTTGCCCTCAAGCTTCATTGCGGTTCCCCCTTTAATGCCTCAATTGCAGCCGCACAGCTTGCTTCATCTGAAACAGCATATGTTTTGGCTGAGCGGTTTACTTTTTTAACAAGCCCTGATAAAACTTTTCCTGGGCCGATTTCAATGAATGTATCGACTCCGAGGCCGATCATCCTTTCAATAGAATCCTCCCACAGCACCGGGGAATAGAGCTGCTGGACAAGCTTTTCTTTAATATCCCCTGATTCCGTCATTTCGGCGGCACTGACATTGGAGATGACTGGAATTTGCGCATCGGAAACCGTGATGCTGTCCAGGACACCCCGCAAATTCTCTGCTGCCGGCTTCATCAGAGATGAGTGGAACGGTCCGCTGACATCAAGCGGAAGGACCCTCTTGGCGCCTGCTTCTTTCGCTTTTGCAGAAGCTTGCTCAACGCCCTGCCTGGAGCCGGATATTACGATCTGGCCGGGGCAATTCAGGTTTGCCAGCTGTACCGGATGTCCTTTCCCTGAAATTTCCTCTGTCACCGCACGCAGTTCATCCCTGCCGAGGCCGAGGACTGCTGCCATCGTGCCTTCACCGTTTGGAACCGCCGCCTCCATGAACTCGCCTCTTTTTCTTACCGCATGCACCGCGTCTTCAAAAGAGATGCTGCCTGCAGCGACAAGGGCAGTATATTCACCAAGGCTGTGTCCGGCTGTATAATCAGCTCTGATTCCTGACTCACGGAACTTAGCGAGAATGGCAATGCTTGTCGTCAAAAGCGCCGGCTGGGCATTGACCGTTAATGTCAGTGTCTCCTGCGGCCCTTCAAATATCAGGCTTGATAGCTTATCATTCAGCCTTTGGTCTGCCTGATCAAAGACAGCTTTTACTTTATTATCTGATTCTGCCAAAGATTTCCCCATGCCAACAGTCTGAGAGCCCTGGCCAGGAAATAAAAATGCAATTTTCCCCATTTTCTCTTCTCCTTTTCAAAGAAATCTGCAGGCTATTCCCTGCCTGTTGCAGGCAGCTTTTCTGCTGCTGCCTTTATTGTTTCCGCCACATTATTCTGCACCATTTCACGTGTCTGCCTGACTGCGCTGTAGAGCGCATTTCTGTCAGAGGAACCATGGGCCTTGATGACAGGAGCGTTCAGTCCGAACAGCCCGGCTCCGCCGTACTCCGAATAGTCCATCTTTGATTTCAGCTGGACAAGGTCCGGCTTCAGCACTGCTGCTGCCATTTTGCTCTTCAGGCTGCTTGTCATCGCCTCTTTCATCATTTTAAAGACGGATAAGGCGGTGCCTTCTATCGTCTTCAGAACCATATTCCCTGTAAATCCATCAGTGACGACAACATCTGCCGCACCTTCCAGGAGATCCCTTGCTTCTACATTCCCGACAAAATTCAGTCCGGCATCTTTGATCAGTCCAAATGCATTCTTGGCCAGTTCATTTCCTTTTTTTTCTTCTGTGCCGATATTTAAAAGGCCTACTCGGGGATTGGAGATGCCCCTGACTTTTTCGCAATATATCGATCCCATGACGGCATACTGCAGAAGGTGCTCAGGTTTGGCATCGACATTTGCCCCTACATCAAGCAGGAGGAATCCCTTGCCATCTATTGTCGGCAAAGTCGGCGATAATGCCGGCCTTTCAATGCCCTCAATCCTTCCTACAACGAATAACCCTGCTGCCATCAGTCCGCCTGTATTCCCGGCTGAAATGCATGCATCCGCATTGCCATCAGCGACCTGCCTGGCTGCGAGGACCATAGAAGCATCCTTCTTCCTCCGCACTGCCCTGACCGGTTCATCGGTGCCAAGGATCATCACTTCTGTATGGATGATTTCGATCCGCTCACTCACTGTGAGATGCTCCCTGATTCTCTTTTCGTCACCGACGAGTGTAATATGTATGTCCTTGAATTCTGCTGCAGCCTTCATGGCCCCGAGTACAATTTCCTTTGGGGCATTGTCTCCGCCCATTGCATCTATCGCTATCTTCATCATTCTGCATCATCCCCTGCTTGTTAACGGATTATTTTCATGCTTCTCTGTGGGAACGGAACATGTCGAACTCGCCTTTGAAAACCAGTTCATTGTTCGCAAAGCTTGAAACCTCTACAAGTGTCCTGCCAGAGCTGTTGTCGATCTTAACGACTTTTGCTTTTGCGATTACCCTCTCATTCTGGTGTACTGAGCGGGTAAACTGTATGCTCGCTTTAGCCGTTAGTGCCAGCTCGTCATTTATGACAGCGACAGCCAGTGAATTGGCCTGTGCAAAAAGGTGGTGGCCTCGGGCAATCCGGTTCCTTTTGAATACATGCTCTTCTTTTACATCAAATATAGAAATCGCCGTATTATCAAGTTCTATGTCAATGATTTCCCCAATGACTTCATCTATGGGAAGAGATTTTACTTCATCCTCGAAAGATTTCTCCGCAACATTTTTGATCCTTTCCCTCAGCTCGGGAATGGAAAGCTCGAGACGGTCGAGCCGGATGGTCTGGACGCTGACTGAAAAACGGTCGGCCAGATCCTCGTCTGTAATGAAGGGATTATCCTTTATCGTTTCAACCAGCAGCTGCTGGCGTTCTTTTTTATTTTTTCTCATATCCTCCACCGCCGAGATATTAAGACTAGGTACTAATAGCAGTATATACAAAAAAAAAGCAGAGCGCAAGGCAGAACTTTTCCGTTCTGTCTCCGTCTGCTTCCCGCTTCAATCAAGCTTTTCCCCATGGAATACGCCTGTATTTTTAAGATATTCCCTTAGCATCCCATATTCCGGACCTTCCCAGAAGATGCTGGACTGTATCAGCTTCGATGCATCATTCCGCGCCGTTTCAAGAGCGCGGTAGTCATGGACCATATCTGCCACCTTGAATTCAGGCATGCCGCTTTGCTTGCGGCCGAAAAAGTCTCCAGGCCCCCTCAGTTCCAGATCCTTTTCACTGAGAACAAAGCCATCATTGGTCTCAGACATGATTTTCATCCGTTCTTTCCCGACCTCTGATTTTGGATCGGCAAGGAGGATGCAATAAGACTGTTCGCTTCCCCTTCCGACCCTTCCTCTCAGCTGGTGCAGCTGGGACAGCCCGAATCTCTCTGCATCATAGATTACCATAATGGTAGCATTAGGCACATTGACCCCAACTTCAACGACAGTTGTAGATACAAGGATCTGTATCTCGTTGCGGCTGAAATCTTTCATCACTCCATCCTTTTCCTCTGGATGGAGCCTGCCATGCATCAGCCCTACTTTATACCGGTCCTGATAATAGAATGTCAGATTGCTGTGGACATCGATTGCATTCTGGACATCCAGCTTGTCCGATTCCTCAATCAGCGGGCAAATGACGTATGCCTGCCTTCCTTTGGAAAGCTCCTTCTCCATGAATTGGAGAATCCGGTCCAGCATTTCCTGCTTTGCCCAGTAAGTTTCGATTGTCTTCCTGCCTGCAGGCATCTCATCAATAATAGATACATCCATTTCCCCGAACACCGTTATGGCAAGCGTCCTTGGAATCGGAGTTGCTGTCATGAACAGGACATCAGGGCTTTCACCTTTTTCACGGAGCACCCTGCGCTGTTCTACGCCGAACCGGTGCTGTTCGTCTGTTATGACAAATCCGAGCCGCTTGAACTCGACTTCCTGCTGGATGAGGGCATGGGTACCGATCAGAACATCAATTTCCCCTTCCGAAAGCCTGGCTAGGATCTCTTTTCTCTTCTTTCCCTTGACAGAGCTTGTCAGCAGCTCACACGACAGGCCCTGAGGCTCCAGCAGCTCTTTCAGCGATTTCTCATGCTGCTCGGCAAGTATCTCTGTCGGGACCATCAGTGCCCCCTGATAGCCTGCTGTTGCTGCTGCATATAAACCGATGGCAGCTACGACCGTCTTGCCGGAGCCTACATCACCCTGCAGGAGCCTGTTCATCCGGTATGGGGATTTCATATCAGACAGGATTTCGTTCACTACTCTTTTTTGGGCTCCAGTCAAAGGAAAGGGAAGCGATCCGATGAATTCTTTCAGCTTTTTCAAGTCATACGTCTGGACAATCCCTTTTGACTGTTCACGCTCGAATTTTCTGAGCGCCTGCATTTTAAGCTGGAAATATAAAAATTCTTCATAAACAAATCTGCGCCTTGCCTGCTTCAAATCCTCGGGTCCGCCCGGAAAATGCATCGCCCTGAGGGCATCTTTCCTGTTCAAGAGCTTATACTGCTCAAGAAGCCGCTCAGGCAGTGTCTCCGCAATACTGTCAGCATACTGGCTGAACGCCATGCCAATGAATCTGCGGATGCCTTTTACCGTAATGCTGCCTTTCACTGCGTATACAGGTTCGAAATCCTTGGAAGCTGCATTCTCCCCAAGATGAATTTCACTGGCGGAAATCATCTGGCGGTGCTGATCCCACTTCCCGGTAATCGTGACAGAATCATTGATGGCAAACTTCTTTTTTAAGTAAGGCTGGTTAAAAAATACCGCCTGGATCAAATAACGGCCGACAAGGACTCTTATCGTCAGGCGCGACCGTTTTCTCCCATAATAAGTCAGCAAAGGCTCGCTGTGGATTTTTCCCTCCACTGTAACCCTTTCCTCATGCTTGACTTCTGACAGGTCTTTAAGCCGGTAGTCCTCATAGCGGAACGGGAAATGCTCCAAAAGGTCGCCGACAGTAAAAATATTCATATCTGCCAGTGCTTCAGCGGTCTCTGCACCTATTCCTTTTATACTTGTAACTGGTTCGTTCAACATATTAATCACCTGATTTCGATTATACTTTATAGGAGAATATGACTGTGGATGCATCCGGGGATCTCTATTTGGGAGCTTCGGCAAGTTTCGGGGGCATTGCCTGCCTGCATAGATAGAAATAGAAGGGGCATCCCCTTCTATTTCCTGGTAAGGCTATTCGATTGAAAAGATGAAAGCGTACAATGGCTGTTTGCCGTCATGCACTTCAACTTCTATGTCTTCGTATTCTTTTTCCAGGAAGTCTGCAATGGCCTCCAAATCTGCCTCGGATGCATCCTCGCCCTTAAGGATTGTAATAATTTCAGCATCCTCATCAATCATATGTGTGAGGAGCTTTTTGGCTGATTCAGTCTTATCCTTATCTTTGACAACGATTTTGCCATCAGCGATTCCCATGAAATCTTCTTTTTCGATTTCAAGGCCGTCGATGCTCGTGTCACGGACAGCAAAAGTGATCTGTCCTGTCTTGACATGGCTTAAAGCCTCGCTCATGCCGCTTTCATTGTCCTGAAGGCCTGCACCAGGATTGAAAGCAAGCAGTGCAGCCATACCCTGCGGCACAGTTTTGGATGGAATGACAACAACGTCTTCCTCTGCTACCTCGGCGGCCTGCTGGGCAGCCATAATAATGTTCTTGTTGTTCGGCAGGATGATGATCTTTTTGGCATTCGCATCCTTTATGGCCTTAACAATGTCCTCGGTGCTCGGATTCATTGTCTGGCCGCCTTCAATGACAACATGGGCGCCAATGCTTCTGAAAAGGTCAGCAATGCCGCTGCCCATAGACACAGCTACAATGCCGTATTCAAGCTTCTCGTTTGTTTTGGCAGGTTCTCCGGTCCTTAGCGGGGTATGTGTCTCACCCACTATGTTTGTGTGCTGCTGGCGCATATTTTCAATTTTCATATTCACCAGGCTGCCATATTTCTGGCCATAGCTCAGCACATCTCCGGGCTGCTCAGAATGAATATGTACCTTCACCAGTTCTTCATCGGCAATCACCAGAAGAGAATCCCCGAAACGGCTTAAATCCTGACGGAAAAGATCTTCAGAAAAGTTTTTTCCGTTCAGTTTTTCTTCTTCAAGCTTAACCATGAATTCAGTGCAATAGCCGAATTCAATATCTGCCGTATTGATATGCCCCTGGACTGATTTATGATGTTCGGCATTTACCATTTCATCCATGCTCGGAAGAGAGGCAGGTGCGTCAGGAAGCTTTTCGCCCTTCAGCTCAGCAAGAAAGCCTTCGTAGACAAATACAAGGCCTTGCCCGCCGCTGTCCACAACGCCGACTTCCTTCAGAACAGGCAGCAGGTCAGGCGTCCTGTTCAGCGAAGCTTTTGCTTCCTTCAGGACTTCCTCAAGGACTTTGATAATATCGTCCTCGCTTTGCGCAGCCTGGACACCCCTTTTGGCAGAATCCTTTGCAACGGTCAGGATCGTCCCTTCAACCGGCTTCATGACAGCTTTATAGGCGGTCTCGACACCAGTATTCAGCGCGTCTGCAAACTCGCTTGCTGTAATTTCAGACTTTTGCTCAATTGCTTTAGAGAAGCCGCGGAACAGCTGTGACAGGATGACACCCGAATTCCCGCGGGCACCCATCAATAATCCTTTTGAAAGGGCAGTGCCCACTTTTCCAATATGCGCCTGGACATTATTCCTGACTTCCTTCGCTCCGGAAGTCATCGATAAATTCATATTGGTTCCTGTATCTCCATCAGGAACCGGGAAAACGTTTAGCGCATCTACATATTTGGCATTAGAGGATAAGTGGTTTGCACCCTGCATCACCATTTCCGCGAAACGCTTTCCATCTAAAACTGTAATTGACACAAATCTTTCCTCCTCACTACGGGTTCGTTACACGAACTCCCTGAACGTAAATATTAACCGAGTCAACGGCAAGTCCAACAGTTTTATCAAGGGTGTACTTTACTTTTGATTGCACGTTGTGGGCAACCTCGGAAATTTTCGTTCCATAACTCACAATAATATACATATCGATATGTACTTCTTCGCTTTCCTGGCGCACAATCACACCGCGTGTAAAGTTTTCCTTGCGCAGAATATCGGTAAGCCCGTCCTTAATCTGGTTCTTGGAAGCCATCCCTACAATGCCGTAGCAGTCAACAGCTGCGCCACCGGCAATAGTAGCAATCACATCATTAGATATATCAATTTGCCCGAATTTCGTTTTTAATTCAATGGACATGAGTCGTTCCCCCTTTGGAAATTGCTCCTTGACTAAAGTCATTTTACTATATCAAGGGTAAATTTAAAAGCTATACTTCCCCTTTCTTATTATAGGGCAGCTTCCCGTATACTATGTCAAGGAAATTTTCTTGAAAGGTTGCATCACAACTATTGCATTCATTTGGGTTGTATGATAAATTATTAAAGTATCTTTTAATGCCGAAAAACATACTCGTTACTGTTTTTCCATTACTTAGATTGAGCAATATGATCATTGCAAATGAAAGCATGAAAAAATAGTTTCAAGCTTTGTGAGTTAGGAGGGAAATATACATGCCACGCAAATGTGTCGTAACAGGTAGAAAAACAACTTCAGGCAATAAGCGTTCCCACGCTATGAATGCAAACAAGCGTACTTGGGGAGCTAACCTTCAAAAAGTTCGCATCCTTGTAGACGGTAAGCCTAAACGTGTTTGGGTTTCTGCAAGAGCGCTTAAATCAGGTAAAGTAGAACGAGTGTAACAGCTCGAAAAGGACATCCCGCGGATGTCCTTTTTTATTTCTCCGTCCCCGCAAAACCGCACTTGCTTCTATATCCTTCCTTGCAAAAAAAATCAGCATCCGCTGTCCGGATGCTGCTGAAGGTGTGGTATTTTTGTACGTTCTGCTATGGATCTATCACTTTTATTCCTTTTTGAAGGTTCCTAGCATCGCGCGGACAAGTCCGCCTAAAAACTTCGGCAATTTAATCGTATAAAACTTCATGGATATGTCCCTCCTCGCCATCTAACCGCAAATCTCTCTGTCCTCTTTTGCGCCCTTACCATCATATTCAAAAGATTAAGATGAGTACACTTTGTTTAAGACTTTTAATCATGACTCCTTATCACCATTATTATGCCTTCGGTAAATGAAAAAGTACCATAATCATGATTAAGTTCGTTACTAATGCACAGGGTAGACCCGAGCGGGACATATTTATTTTTCAGCGGATATTTAAAGCCTACGAGCGTCAGGTCCTTTATATGGCTCGTCACCGGGACGAAGGAGACATATTTCATATTCTCCAAGGGCAGGACAGTATAAGCCCCCGGGCCTTTGGCATAAATGATATTTCTGCTGTCTATCAGCTCGATATGGGTGCTAGCGCCTTTCAGGAGCGGCCCGATGAGGAGCTGCACATTGCCAAAGAAGTGGTCGAGGCGCCCCCCGGTCCCTCCATATATTTTGATGGCTTCGGGTTCCTGCTTCAGTGCCCAGATGATGGCAAGCTCCATATCGGTTTCATCTTTCTCAGGGTTGAACAGCCGGACTTTCTTTACAGCTTCCCGGATTTTCATCATCTCATCGGGAGATACTGAATCAAAGTCGCCGAATGCGGCCTGCGGAACAATTCCTTTTGAGAGCAGGGTAAAGACTCCCCGGTCCACACCTGCCCAAATATCCCCTTCATCAGCAGGTACAAGTTCCGGAAGAAGTTCCACCGGCCCTCCTGCAAGTATATGGATAATCAGCGGTATCACCTGTCTTTCTTAAATTAGTTTATAGAAAAGCCAGCCGAATCATTCAGCTGGCTTTTCTTTTTTTATCCTCTAAGTGCTGCGATTGCTTTCGCGCGGTCTTTCTGATTATAAACGGCAGAACCGGCGACAAGGACATTTGCGCCTGCCTCTATACAGAGCTTAGCCGTCTCCTCATTCACACCGCCATCCACTTCAATTTCAAGATCCAGCCCCTGCTCTGCAGCCATTTCTTTTACCTGCCTGATTTTCGGGAGCACCGATGAAATGAATTTCTGGCCCCCAAAGCCAGGATTCACTGTCATCAGCAGGACCATGTCGATATCCTGGATGATATGCTTAAGAGCTTCTGCCGGTGTAGCTGGATTCAGGACGACGCCTGCTTTTACACCATAAGACTTGATAAGATGGATCGTCCGGTGCAGATGCCTGGATGCTTCTGCATGGACTGTAATATAATCGGCGCCTGCCTTGGCGAAGGCTTCGATATACTGATCTGGATTTTCAATCATCAGATGCACATCAAGCGGCAGCTTTGTAATCGGTCTGACTGCCTCTACAATCAGCGGGCCGATCGTGATATTCGGGACAAAATGGCCATCCATTACATCCACATGGATATAGTCGGCCCCTCCCCTTTCTACATCCTTGATTTCTTCTCCCAGCCGGGAAAAATCAGCAGATAATATCGATGGTGCAATCTTAACCATATTAATACCTCGGCTTTCTATCTTTTATTTCCTGGAGGAAATCTTTGTAATGCTCATATCTGTATTGCGGGATCTCTCCGTTGTCAACCGCTGCTTTGACCGCACATTTCGGCTCGGAAATATGCAGGCAGGCACGGAATTTGCAAGCCTCGCTTTTTTCCCTGATATCAGGGAAGCAGAAATTCAGTTCTTCTGCTTCAATATCGGTGAATTCAAGGGAACTGAATCCCGGCGTATCAGCAACAAATCCCTGGCCGATTTCAATCAGCTCCACGTGGCGTGTTGTATGCTTCCCTCTTCCCAGATGTGAGGAAATGATGTCCGTTTTGAGTTCCAGCTCCGGCCTGAGGGCATTGAGGAGAGAAGACTTTCCAACTCCCGACTGCCCTGCAAAAACCGAAATTCCTCTTTCAAGGAAAGGAAGCAGTTCATCAATCCCGATCCCATTTTCTGAAGAAGTCAGCAGCACATCATAGCCTGCGTCCCTGTACGAAGCTGCGTAGTCCTCAATCTTCATTCTTTCTTCTTCATTTACCAGATCCATTTTTGAGATGCAGATAACCGGCTGGATATGGTTAAATTCAACCAGCACAAGGAAACGGTCAAGTAAAGCTGTACTGAAATCCGGTTCAATAGCTGAAAAAACAAGAATGGCCTGATCCACATTGGCAATCGGAGGCCTGATCAGTTCATTTTTTCTTTCTTTCACTTCAAGGATATATCCTTCACTGTCGTTATCTGCCTGATATACGACATTGTCTCCGACAAGGGGTGTGATCTTATTTTTCCTGAACACTCCCCTGCCCCTGCATTGCACAGTTCTTTCGCCGCTAAGCACATAATAGAATCCGCTTAATGCCTTAATGATTTTGCCTTCAGGCATACAAACACTCCTAATTCTTTTTAGTTCCCGGGATAATCGACTTCTTCATCAATAATCTGCTGGCTGTTTCTCAGAACTTTATAATACGCTTTGCTGCCTTCCTGTATCAATAGTTCCATATTATACTTACGTTCTTCCGTAATGTAGAAGGTATCAAAAGGCGCTGTCATCTTATTATTCATATCTTCCACAAGGATCTGGATTTCCTGCGGTTCCCCTTCTTCCTCAGGCTCATATGGTATCGTGATTTCTATGGGCACTGTTTTTGGAGGAATCTCTTCCTTGCCTTTTGAGAAGGTGACTGACAGGCCTGAACCTTTGCCAAGCTCAGTTCCTGCGGGCTGCGACTGGCTGATGACGAGGCCTTTTTCAACTGTATCATGGTACTCTTCTTTTGATGTATCGATCTTCAGTCCCGTTGATTCAGCATAATCCTGAACTCCCTTTAGATTCAGACCAGTAAGATCCTTCAGGACAATGGGTGCGGGTCCACTGCTTACGGTGAACTCGATCCCGGTTTCGCCAGGGATTACTTCTTCCCCTTCACCGATTGACTGCTCAAGGATTGTACCTTCAGGCTCATCCTCATTATTGGCGTCCTCCCGGGTGATTTGTGTAAAGCCCTCTTTCTCGAGGAGGCTTTCGACCTCTTCAAAGGATCTTCCGGTATAGTCCGACATTTCAAACTTCTCTTTCCCGGAACTTAAATATATCGTTATACTGGATTCTTCCTTCGCCATCCTGCCGGCTTTCGGATCGGTTTTGATAACGAGTCCCTCTTCTACCTCTTCATCATTAATCTCGACCGGATCTTCCACCTCAAAACCTGCTTTTGTCAGTATGGATGTGGCATCCTCAATCGTTTCCCCTGCCACATCAGGAACCTCGATTTCCTTTGGCAGAAACAGCTCAGGAAGGACTGTCAGGGCCAGTACTCCCATTACAACAAAGAAGAGAAAAAGAGAAACAAGGACAATCGGCCACTTCTTCTTCTTTTTCTTATCTTTCTTTTGTTTTTTGGCAGCAGGAGCCGGACCCGCTGAAGAGCCTTTATCATCTTTTTCATGCACGCGCGTTTCGTCCATATTCTGATAGGGACGATCGCTTGTGATCACCGGAATCGCTTTGGTGGCATCATCATCATCAGGCACCGAAAATTTCTTCTCATTCATTCTGCCCGGTTCAAGGGCGGTCCTGATATCTTCCTCCATATCCTCTACATTTTCATACCGATGGAAGGGGTCCTTCGCAGTTGCCTTCAGGACGATATTCTCAACGCTTTGGGGAATAGACGGATTCCACCTTCTTAATGAAGGGGTTTCGGACTGAAGATGCTTAAGCGCGATGGAAACCGCCGACTCTCCTGAAAACGGCAGCCTGCCGGTCAGAAGCTCAAACATCACAATTCCAAGGGAGTATATATCCGATTTCTTATTGGCCATCCCCCCTCTTGCCTGTTCAGGGGATAGATAATGGACAGAGCCAAGCACAGAGTTGGTCTGGGTGATGCTTGTTGAACTCAGGGCCATGGCAATCCCGAAATCTGTAATTTTCACATTCCCGAGCCGGTCAACCAGGATATTATGCGGCTTGATGTCCCTGTGCACAATATGATGCTGATGGGCGTGGGAAATAGCGGAAAGAAGCTGTTTCATAATATCCAGTGCCGTGTCAACGGGTACAGGGGAATGCTGCTGTATATACTGTTTGAGTGTTTGCCCTTCCACATATTCCATGACAATATAATAGATTGAATCTTCTTCGCCGACGTCATAGATGCTCACTATATTCGGATGTGCGAGGCTTGTAGCCGATTGCGCTTCACGGTGGAATCTCCTGATGAATTCATCATTTTCAGCAAAATCCAGGCGCAGGATCTTTACGGCCACATCGCGGTCCAGGATCATGTCATGCGCCAGATAAACATTCGCCATCCCTCCGCCGCCGATCATATCCAAAATCTTATAGCGGCCGCTTATTCTTTTACCAATCAGCATTCTGTATCACCAGAGCTGCCGGCATCCATGAACTCGACAATCACAAGGGTGATATTGTCCTCACCGCCGTTGTCATTGGCAAGCCGGATCAGATCCGCTGCCTTATCATCGAGCTTTTTCTCCCCGGCAAGGATTTCATGCATCTCCTGCTCTGAAACCTTATTTGTCAATCCATCCGAACTGAGAAGCAGCAGATCTTCTTCCTCAAATACGATGGTCCTGGTGTCCATCTGTACCTTTTCTTCTGTTCCAAGTGCTCTCAGCAAAACATTCTTCCGGGGGTGATGCTCTGCATCTTCTTTTGTAATCTGGCCTGACCGGAGGAGCTCATTCACAAGGGAATGATCTTCTGTCAGCTGCTTGAACCCAGATTCATTCAATATGTAACCCCTGCTGTCGCCAATATTGGCAATGGTGGCAAACAGGCCGGTCGCAATGGCGGCAACAATGGTCGTCCCCATGCCCTCGCATTCACTGTTATTCTTTGAATGTTCGAACAACAGGGCATTCACTTCTCCGATATTGGTCCTCAGCCATTCTTCAGCCTGCTCAGGTGTCTCAATCCCTGCATTGCCTTCCCAGAGCTCCTTCAGCTTCAGGAGGGTCATCTCACTGGCAACGTCACCCGCACGGTGGCCGCCCATGCCATCGGCTACGATGGCAAGGCGCTGCCCGCTGCGGTTGACAAAAATTCCGCCGTTATCTTCATTATGCTGACGGATCTTTCCCCTGTCCGTCATAAAGACAGCTTTCATTCTGTCACCTCGTCTCTTCTTTGCGCTCCTTCGCACGGAGCTGGCCGCATGCTGCATCAATATCATGGCCCTGCTCACGGCGGATGGTCACGTTCACACCTCTGTTCTTCAGCGCTTTTTCAAAAGCAAAGATCTGATCCTTCGGTGTTCTTACATAATCCCTTTCAGGCACATAATTGACGGGAATCAGGTTCACGTGGCATTTCAGCCCTTTAATCAGAGAAGCCAGCTCCTCAGCATGCTCCACCTGGTCATTCACACTCCCGAACAAGCCATATTCAAAGCTTACCCGCCTGCCCGTTTTATCGACATAATAGCGGATGGCTTCCATCAGGTCCGGCAGTTTATATGCACGGTTGATCGGCATCAGCCTGCTGCGGATTTCCGTGTTTGGCGCATGCAGGGAAACTGCGAAGTTGATCTGCATGTTTTCATCTGCAAATTTGTAGATTTTCGGAATGATCCCGCTTGTTGAAACCGTAATATGGCGCGCTCCGATATTGAGCCCGTCATCATGGTTGATGATTCTTAGGAAAGACATCATATGATCATAATTGTCAAATGGCTCGCCGATGCCCATGATGACAACAGAGCTGACCCTTTCATCCGTTTCATCAAGTGCCTGTTGTACTTTTACGACCTGGGCAACGATTTCTCCTGCTTCTAAATTACGTTTTAATCCTCCGAGTGTGGAAGCGCAGAATGTACAGCCTATCCGGCAGCCCACCTGGGTTGTCACACAGACGGAATTTCCGTATTCGTGGCGCATCAAAACGGTTTCGATGGAATAGCCGTCATGAAGCTCGAACAGAAACTTGATTGTTCCATCCGAAGAGGTCTGCTGGATAAGTGTTTTTAATGTCGTCAAGGTAAAGGTTTCATTCAGTTTATCTCTCAAAGCTTTTGAGAGGTTTGTCATATCTTCGAATGATGCCACCCGTTTCTGGTAAAGCCATTCGAAAATCTGGGCGGCACGGAATGCCTTCTCGTTATTTTCCTTGAGCCAATCCTTCAGCTCATCGAGCTGCAATGAATAGATGGATGGTTTTTGCTCGGCTGTCTGCTTCTTCTCTGTTGTTTTAACGTTTTCCACTATTGCACCTTCTTTCTCAGGCTGGCTATATAAAAGCCGTCCGACCCCAGGTCCTGGGGCAATATTTGTAGTTCAAAATCTTTTGCCAATGCTTTCACTGCATCAGGCAGTCTCTCTGCTAAGGAATGGTCGCCGGAGAATTCGGGATGAGAATCAAGGAATTGCCTCACTGCGTTTTCGTTTTCTTCCCGATCCACTGTACATGTGCTGTAGACAAGGGTCCCCCCGTCCTTCAGCAAAGGGGCGACTGCTTCCAGCAGTTTGAGCTGCACCTTCTGCAGGTGCATGATATCTTCTTCTTTTTTAGTGTATTTCATGTCAGGCTTCCGCCTCATTACACCAAGGCCTGAACATGGGGCGTCAAGCAGGATGCGGTCAAAAGAGCCCGCATTGAAGTGTTCCTGTACTGTCCTGCTGTCCATCGCCTTTGTCTCGATATTTGACAGTCCCAGTCTTCTGGCATTGTCAGCGATAAGCTTAACCTTATGTTCATGCAGGTCAAGGGAGATGACTTGTCCTGTATTTCCAAGCTTTTCGGCAATATGGGTTGTTTTCCCGCCCGGAGCGGCACAGGCATCAAGAACATGATTATCCTTTTCTGCTCCCAGGGCATATGCCGCAAGCATAGAACTTTCATCCTGGATGCTCAGATAGCCTTCCTTGAATGCCCGTGAATGAGCAAGATTCCCTTTTTTGCTTTTGACTGCCTCGGGTATGACAGGGCTGGCTTCTACTAGGTAGCCTTCTTCTTCCAGCATCGCCATGCATTCATCCATGCTTACTTTCATAAGGTTGACCCTTCCTGTCTGCATGGGAGCTGTCAGATTAAGCTCGCACATTTCTTTTGCGCGTTCAAACCCGAGCTGGTCGACCCATCTTTTGACAAGCCAGAGCGGATGGCTCGTTTCCATTGCCAGCCTTTCCACACTGTCTTTGATGCTGTCGAGACTGCGGGCACCCTGCCTCTGGAGGCTTCTCAGCACGCCATTCACCATCCCGGAAATACCTTTATGCCCTTTGCGCTTGGCTATTTCCACCGCTTCATAGATAGCGGCACGGTCAGGGATTTTATCCAGATAGATCATCTGGTAAAAAGTGATCCTGAGCAGCTGCCTCACCCAGCTTTCAAGTTTCTTGGGATTCTTAAGGAATGGCTCCATTTGATAATCAAGGGTCATTTTCCTTTGCAGGGTTCCGTAGACAAGCTCAGTAAGGAGCCCGACATCTTTGCTGCTGATATCGTTTTTCTTGATGCTGCTGTTCAGGAGGAGATTGCTGTATGACTGGTTTTTTTCGATCGCTTCCAGCAGCTCTACCGCTGCCTCGCGCACATTTTTATTCGCCATGCTGTTCTCCCAGCACAGTGCCGATGCTCAAGGAAGAGCCTGCACCGCGGAGAAATTGTTCTCCGGACATTTTTTTCTTTCCTGCCGGCTGCAGCTCGGTAATCTTAATGCCGGTCATATTCCCGGCTGCCGCGATAAAGCCATCTTTTTCAATCCCGACAACTGTTCCGGGAAGGGCTTTTTCCTTCAAGCCGACTTTTGCAGAGCTCCACAGTTTCACTACTGACCCGTCAAGAGTGGTAAAAGCAACAGGCCAGGGATTCATGCCGCGGATATGGTTGTATATCTCTTCACCAGTCTTGGTCCAATCTACCTGTTCCTGCTCTCTTTTTATATTATAAGCAAATGTCGCCTCTTCATCATTCTGGGGAATTGGCTCGAGTTCACCCTTTAGCAGCTTGGGAAGTGTCTCTGACAGAAGTGCTGCTCCCGCAGCGCTCAGCTTATCGAACAGAGATCCAGCTGTATCCTGCTCCTCGATTTTAACCTCAGCCTGTGTCAGAATATCGCCTGCATCCAGCTTTTCAGCCATATACATGATGGTGATGCCTGTCTTTTCTTTCCCCTGGATGATCGAATAATGGATTGGTGCGCCGCCCCTCAGCTCAGGAAGCAGGGAAGCATGAACATTGATGCAGCCGTATTTAGGGTAATCCAGCAGCTCCTTCGGCAAAATCTGGCCAAATGCAGCTGTGACAATCAGGTCAGGCTCAAGGGCCAGGATCTTCTCCAGCTCCTCTTTTACGCGGATTTTCTCGGGCTGGTAGACAGGGATTCCCTGCTTTACAGCTTCCGCCTTGACGGGAGGGGGCGTCAGGACTCTTTTCCTGCCGACCGGCCTGTCCGGCTGCGTTACCGCTGCAATCACATTATAGCCTTCCGATATTAATTGCTTTAAGATAGGCACCGAGAAATCCGGTGTTCCCATAAATACGATTTTTGTCATTCGCTTTCCAACCCTTCCAACTCTTCTTCTTCCAGGTATCTGTTCACTTTAGATGTAAACAGGACACCATCCAAATGATCGATTTCATGCTGAATCGCCCTTGCCAGAAAATCATCTGCCTCCAGGGTGAAGCTTTTTCCTTTTCTGTCCTGGGCTTTTATTTTAACAGTGAACGGTCTTGTCACTTCTCCATACAGTCCGGGGAAGCTCAGACATCCCTCAGGGCCTGTCTGCTCCCCGCCTGTTTCAATGATTTCCGGATTGATGAGCTCAATCGTCCCGTTTTCATCATCAATATCAACGACGGCGATTCTTTTCCTGATCCCGATCTGGGGGGCGGCAAGCCCTACGCCGTCAAACTCTATCATCGTATCATACATATCATTCAAAAGCTTCACAAGCTTCTTATCGAATTCAGTAACCGTCTCGCACGGCTCTTCAAGTATCTCTGCTGGATAAGTAACTATTTTTCTAACGGCCAAATCATTGCCTCCAATGTCTTTTTCTCTATTTTCAACAAAATCCCCGAAACTCATAACCATTAATCCCCGTCTACATCATAATATAGGGATTAAGATCAACCGATATCTGCAAACCTGCAGATATCTCCTGCTGATAATGGTCGAGAACCGATTTTAATACTTTTTCCAATCCGGGTTCCCGTTTGTATTTTATCAGACATTGATAGCGATATCTATTATTGATCCGCGGAATCGGCGATGCCACCGGGCCGAGGATGTTAGCCTCCGGGCTCAGCCTTGCTGCAGCAAACTGCGTGATTTTTTCTGTCACCGAAACTGCCTTCATTAAATCTTCATGGCTGACAGTGATGAGCGATATATAATAGAAGGGAGGATATTGATGCATCTTCCTCACCATCATTTCTGTCCGGTAGAAGCTTTCGAAATCCTGCTCACCGGCAAGTTCGATGCTGTAATGCTCAGGCGTGTAGGTTTGTATGACCACTTCTCCCTCCAGCTCATGACGCCCAGCCCTTCCGCTCACCTGTGTCAGAAGCTGGAACGTTTTTTCAGACGCCCGGAAATCGGGGAGGTGCAGCATTGTATCTGCTGAAAGCACACCTACAAGTGTAATATTCGGAAAGTCAAGCCCCTTTGCTATCATCTGCGTTCCAAGGAGGATATCAGCATGCCCCTCCTGGAATTCGTTCAGCAGCCTTTCATGGGAGCCTTTTCGGCTCGTTGTATCAACGTCCATCCTGACGACCCTGGCTTCAGGCAGGATTTTTCCAAGCTCTTCTTCCACTTTCTGCGTGCCTGTCCCGAAATAGCGGATATGTTCGCTTCCGCATTCCGGACATACAGGGGGGACATGATCTTCATGGCCGCAGTAATGGCATTTCATCTGCTGGCTGTATTGGTGGTAAGTAAGGGAGATATCGCAATTAGGGCAATTGACGACATATCCGCAGTCCCTGCACATGACAAAAGAGGAATGTCCCCTTTTATTGAGGAAAAGTACCGTCTGCTCTTTCTTCTCCAGCCTGTCCTTTAATTTTTCAAGAAGCTGGCGGGAGAACATGGAGCGGTTCCCTTCCCTTAATTCTTCCCGCATGTCCACGATTTCCACCTTTGGGAGAGGCTGGCTGTTCATCCTTTTGGTGAGCTCCAGCTTTTTATAGACACCCTTCTGGGCCCTTGCAAAGGTCTCAAGCGAAGGTGTCGCACTCCCGAGGACAACAGGGCAGCTGTGGTACTGAGCCCTTTCAATCGCAGCATCCCTCGCATGATATCTGGGATTCTCTTCCTGTTTATAGCTGTTTTCATGTTCTTCATCAATAATGATGATCCCAAGGTTCTCGAAGGGGGCGAAAACGGCAGACCTTGCCCCGACAACAACCTTCACTTCCTTGCGCTGGATTTTTCTCCACTCATCATATTTTTCGCCGGCAGAGAGCCCGCTGTGGAGGACGGCAACCTGATTCCCGAACCTGCCCTTAAACCTGGTCACCATTTGCGGAGTCAGGGAAATCTCGGGAACAAGGACAATCGCCTCCCGCCCCTGCTCAAGGACGCGCTGAATGGATTGAAGGTAAACCTCGGTTTTTCCGCTGCCAGTGACTCCGTACAGCAGGAAGACATGGTGCTCAGTTTCATTAATGGACGAAAGGATTGGCCTGATGGCCGCATCCTGCTCAGGGGTCAGTGTAAGGGGAGATGTTGCCTCAAAGTTCCGGTCTTCATAGGGATCCCGGTAGACTTCCATTTCTTTTTCAGCAAGTATGCCCTTTTGAACGAGCCCTTTGATGGTGGAAGCGGAAACACCCAGGGCGGGGAGAAGCTCGCGCAATTCAACAGGTCCATTATTAACAATAAAATAATCGATGACCTCTTTCTGCCTGGAAGCCTGGACTGGCAGATCCTCTTTGAAGCTGATCAGCTTTTCCGGTGCAGCAGGGATAATATGCTTCAGCTTCTTCTTCCGTACCTTTTCCTTCACTTCATAGATGACCTCAAGGTTCCCCTTATCCGCTTCTTTCTGCATAAGCGGCAGGAGCCCCGCTTTGGAAGCATCTTCCCAGAGTACCTCGTCCCTGGTTCCAAAAGCACTCTGCACAGCCTCCGGCAAAGAAGCTGTTTCCAAGCCGCCGGCTGGCCTTATCTTTTTCGTATATTTCGCCTTAAGCGCTGCAGGCAGCATCGCCTGGAAGGCGGATATTTTATAGCTGAGAGTATGGCTGGTCAGCCAATTGCCGAGAGAAAGAAGCTCCGTGTTCAGAACAGGCGTCAGGTCCATCGGCTCAATGAGCTCCTTCAGCTTGCCGAAATCAGAGCTGTCCTTTAAGCCGATGACGAATCCCTGTATTTTTCTCGGTCCAAAAGGTACTATGACACGCATACCCGGCTTGATTGCCCCGATAAGGCTGTCAGGGATCTTATAATCAAAGGCCCTGTCAGTCTGTTTGGCCGGCACATCGACTATGACACTCGCAATATTCATCGGTTATCATCCTTTAGCAGAGCTGAGGCTTCTTGCAGGATCCTGGCAGCAGCCTCATGCTTGCTCATAAGCGGCAGCGCTATTGCTCCGCCATCTCTTTTGTATATGGTGATAATATTCGTATCTGTGCCGAACCCTGCGCCTTCAGATTTTACATTATTGGCAACGATCATATCAGCATTCTTTTTGGCCAGTTTCTTTCTGGCATATTCTTCTACATGATCCGTCTCAGCAGCAAATCCAATGAGGATCTGCTGTTTTTTTCTGCGGCCAAGATCCAGCAGGATGTCCTTGGTCCGCTCAAGCTCAAGAACCTGGTCCCCATCCTGCTTCTTCACCTTGCTTTCGTGCACCACTTTAGGGCGGTAGTCAGAAACTGCCGCCGTTTTAATGACAATATCAGCTCCATCAAATACACCATCAACAGCCTGATACATCTCTTCGGCACTTTCGACATCAATGACAGCTGCTCCGGCAGGCTTCGCCAGCGAAGACGGACCTGAAATCAGCGTAACCAGAGCACCTGCCTTCAAGGCTTCTTCTGCAATGGCATAGCCCATCTTTCCTGAAGAATGGTTGGTGATATAGCGTACAGGATCAATTTTTTCCCTTGTCGGTCCTGCTGTCACCACGACTTTTTTGCCTGCAAGGCTTCCGCTGTTCCTGAAAAATCCTTCTATATTGCTGACGATCATTTCCGGCTCCTCGAGACGGCCTTTCCCAACATACCCGCAAGCCAGGTAGCCTTCACCAGGTTCAATGAATCTGCAGCCGTATTCATAAAGCAGTTTGATATTTTTCTGTACTGCCGGGTGGTCATACATATGCACATTCATTGCCGGAGCAATCCAAACAGGCGCAGTCGCAGCCAGGAGCGTTGTTGTGATCATATTATCCGCAATCCCATTGGCCAGCTTGCCGATCACATTGGCAGTCGCCGGTGCAACCAGAATAAGGTCGGCCCAATCAGCCAAATCGATATGGGCAATCACCCTGGAGTCTTTTTCATCAAAAGTATCTATATAAACGTCATGGCGGGAAAGTGCCTGAAAGGTCAGCGGCGCCACGAATTTCACTGCAGACTCACTCATCATGACCTTAACCTCCGCGCCGGCCTGAGTCAGCTTGCTGGTTAGCGCTGCCGCCTTGTAAACAGCAATCCCGCCTGTAACACACAAGAGAATCCTTTTTCCATTCAGCATAAACCGAACCCCCATCCAAACCCAATATTCTAAACTCCATTATGCTCCAAACGAACATATATTTCATCTATTTTATACCGAAATGCGGAAGGCGCTTGTTCAGCCCCGACAAGCATAAGACGCTTCAGGATAGAAGGCGTTCTTTGCCTTCAATCCTGAAGTGGCTTATGACTCGAGGGGCTAGCGCCTGGAGCTGGACAAATCGAAATGCGGAAGCGGCTTGCTCAGAGCCGACAAGCATCAAGCGCCGGGTCCAGCATGCTCAGGCAGCAAAAAAAATAACAACCCCGCATGCCAGGTTGTTATTTTAACGTTTATTCCAGCTCTTCACCCTGTGGAACTTCTCCTAATCTGTAGTGAAGCTCGTCGGCATGAATTTCTTCAAGCGCCTTGCCGACATTTTTGTGTGACACATATTTGTCCAGCTGAGGCTTCGCATCAATCTGAAGCTTGCGGGCACGTTTCGCCGCCACAGATACAAGGGAATATTTAGAGTCAATTTTAGTCATTAAAGAGTCAATAGAAGGATACAGCATAAGTTCATTCAACCTCCAGCATTTTTTTATAGCGCGGCTCGACCCGTTCCCTGCGGCAATGTTCAGCCACAACAATGGATTTGATCCTTTCGCTTGCGAGTTCCACCTGGTCATTCTCTACTACATAATCATACAGATTCATCATTTCAATTTCTTCCTTGGCCGCAGTCAGACGATTCTTGATAACATCCTCTGTCTCAGTTCCCCTTGTCGTTATCCGGTTTTTCAGCTCTGTAAGGCTTGGCGGCATAAGGAAAATGAACAGGCCGTCAGGGAATTTTTCACGGACCTGCCGTGCGCCCTGGACTTCGATCTCAAGGAATACATCTCTTCCTTTATCCAGTGTCTCCCTTACATAATCAACAGGAGTACCATAATAGTTGCCGACGAACTCGGCATATTCAAGGAGCTTTTCCTGTTTGATCAGCTCTTCAAACTCTTCCCTTTTTGAAAAAAAGTAATCGACTCCGTGAACCTCGCCATCACGCGGAAGCCTGGTAGTCATTGAAATCGAATACTCAAAAGAAGTATCCGGCTGTGAAAAAATCTGTTTTCGTACAGTTCCTTTACCTACCCCTGAAGGACCAGAAAGAACGATTAGTAAACCCTTTTCCTGCATTTATTAGATCCTACCCTTCATCAATAATTTCATCACGGTCATTTAATCGGTGGGCGACCGTCTCCGGCTGGACAGCAGACAAAATAACATGGTCGCTGTCCATCACAATGACAGCCCTTGTCCGCCTGCCATATGTCGCATCTATAAGAGAGCCCCGGTCCCGGGCATCCTGGATAATCCTTTTGATCGGTGCTGATTCAGGGCTTACGATCGAAATAATCCGGTTTGCTGACACGATATTGCCAAACCCGATATTAATCAGTTTAATCGGCATGGTGGTCCTCCAATCGTCAGTTACTTATTTTGGCCGTTATTGAAGTCTTTTAAACGTTTATTCTATATTCTGGACCTGCTCTTTCATCTTTTCCAGAAGGCTTTTCATCTCAACCACTTCCCTGGCAATCGAGGAATCATTAGCCTTAGATCCAATCGTGTTGGCTTCCCTGTTCATTTCCTGGAGAAGGAAGTCAAGCTTCCTGCCGACAGGCTCTTCCAGCAGAAGGGTGCTTTCAAACTGGCCGATATGGCTGTCAAGCCTCGTTATTTCCTCATTTATATCGGCTTTATCAGAGAACACAGCCACCTCGGCCAGGATGCGGTTTTGGTCAATCTGCTCGCCAAGGAACTCTGTCATCTTCTTCTCAAGACGGTCGCCATATTGCTTGATAACCAGCGGGGCAAGGTTCTTAAGCTGCGCAAGGCAGGCCTGCAGCTTATCCAGCTGGACCCGGATATCTTTTTCCAGCTCTGCTCCTTCAGCTTTCCGCATGGAAACCAGCCGCTCTGCAGCTTCCTCGACCGCCTCAATGACAATCGCTTCAAGCTCTCCATCCGCTGCATCCTCTTCCTGGATGGAGAGCATATCCTCGCGGCTGACCAGATCTGTGATTGACGGACCATCGCTCAAATGATATCTTTCTTTGATTTGCATTATGTATTGATAATATTCATCCAGGAGGTCCCAGTCAACATTAACTTTCCGGCTGACGGCCCCTTCCCCTTCTATGCTGGCAAATAATTCGACTCTGCCCCGCTTAATCCTGGAGGCCAGAACCTTCTTTATTTTATCCTCAAGCCTGATCATCTGCCTTGGCATCCGGAGCTGGTGCTCGGAAAACCGGTGGTTCACTGTTTTCAGTTCGATGTTGACCGAGAAGCCATCAGTGCTTTTATTGCTCCGGCCGTAGCCGGTCATACTTGAAACCACAAAATCACATCCATTCTTTTTTCGGGGCCATTCCCGGCAGACAGCAACTTTCTTCCCTGTCTCCAAAAGCTGGAGCTGCTATGAGGCTTTCAAATCTTGCTCAAGATTTATGTATGCTGAGCAGCAAGCAAAGCTTGCCGGCGTTTCAAGACAAAAGAAAAGGTAATAGAGGCTTCTCTACTACCTTTAGGATTATACCATAATTTATTTTGTTTTTCTTAACAAAAACGTTCCGGCAAGCAAAAAAGTTGGAACGGAAGCAAGTGCTGTGATCATAAACCAGTCTCCAGGCTGTATAGCCATCGTGTGGAAGATTGGCTGCAGCGGCGGATAGTATATGACGATAATCATCAGCAGAAGAGAAGAAATCACGGCCCATACAAGATATTTATTGCCGAACGGATTCCTGGCCAGAACTGACTTTTCGCTCCGGCAATCAAACACATGGATGAGCTGGGCAAGGACAAGGGTAGCAAATGCCACTGTCTGGGCATATCCCAGCTGATCCGGATTATTCTTGTATGCAAGCATGAATGCTGCCAGTGTTACAATTCCGATCAAAAAGCCCCGGGAAACCACCTTCCAGCCGAGCCCTCTTGCAAAAACGCCTTCCTTCGGACTCCGCGGCTTCCTTTTCATCACGTCATCCTCCGGCTGATCAAGTCCGAGAGCCATTGCCGGGAGCCCGTCTGTAACCAGATTGACCCAGAGAATCTGGATAGGAACCAGCGGCAGCGGCAATGCAAGGAGCATTGCAAAGAGCATCACTAGAATTTCACCCACGTTGGAGGCAAGGAGATATCTGATGAACTTGCGGATATTTTCATAGATATTCCGTCCTTCTTTGATCGCTGCCTTGATCGTGGCGAAGTTATCGTCCAGAAGAACAAGAGCGGAAGCTTCCTTCGCCACATCTGTTCCTGTAATGCCCATAGCCACTCCAATGTCAGCAGCTTTGATGGCAGGCGCGTCATTGACCCCGTCGCCTGTCATTGCAACTATATGTCCTTTGTTTTGCAGGGCTTTGACAATTTTAAGCTTATGCTCCGGTGACACCCTTGCAAAGACGGAAACCTCATCAACCACATCCTCCAGCTGGCCAACGGACATCTCGGAGAGCGCTTTCCCGTCAAGCACCTTGCTGCTGCCTGTCAGGATGCCAAGCTGTTTGGCAATCGCCTTGGCAGTGATAACATGGTCTCCCGTAATCATCACGGTTTTAATGCCTGCTTCCCTGCACTCCTTCACCGCTGTCCGTACTTCAGGGCGGGGAGGATCTATCATGCCCTGGAGCCCGATCAGCGTAAGGTTTTTCTCTGCTTCTTTCTCATCAAGGACCACCTGGTTTGCCGGGAGCTCCCTGAAGCCGATGGCAATGGTCCGCAGCGCCTGGGAAGCAAGTCCATCAATCGCTTCCTGGACCTCTTTTTTCATTTCCCCCGTCATCATCTGGCGCTTGTCGTTCCAAAGAATAGAATCGCTGATTCCCGCCAAAACATCCGGTGCACCCTTTGTAACAATGAACTGCCTGCCGTTTCTGTCTTTGACAATGATGCTCATCATTTTCCTGGCCGAATCAAAAGGAAACTCATTGAGGACCTGGTACTGGTCCATCAGGCTTTCCCTCCTGTAGCCAGCCTTCATAGCCGCTACCAGGAGAGCTCCTTCTGTGGGATCTCCATCAATGCTGTATTCCCCTTTTTTCTCTGTAAGCTCTGCATGGTTGCAAAGCAGCCCGAACATCAGCATCTGCTGGAGTGACTTCTGGGCTTTAACATCCACCCGCTTATCATCACTATAAAAGGTTCCGGAAGGCTCGTAGCCGATGCCGTCCACCGTCCACTGTTTCCCTCCGCTCCAGAGATGGGTGACCGTCATTTGGTTCTGTGTCATCGTTCCGGTTTTGTCAGAACAAATGACAGAAGCGCATCCAAGCGTTTCTACAGCCGGGAGCTTCCTGACGATGGCCTTTTTCTTGATCATCCGCTGGACGCCGAGCGATAAGGCAACCGTTACAATGGCTGGCAGCCCTTCTGGAATGGCTGCTACTGCAAGGGAAACGCCTGCGAGGAACATCGTGTACAGTTCGTGGCCCTGGATGACGCCGACCAGGACGACCAGAACTGTCAAAAGGAGAGCTGCCGTAATCAGAATTTTACCAAGCTGCTCAAGCCTGCGCTGAAGGGGTGTTTCCATCGTTTCAGCATTCTGAAGCAGATCGGCTATCTGGCCCATAGCTGTCTTCATGCCAGTAGCGACAACGACCCCAACACCGCTGCCCCTGGTAATCATCGTACCCATAAAGGCCATATTCTCCATATCGCCAAGCCCCGGATTATCTGCTTTTAAAGATGCAGTCGTCTTTTGGACAGGAACCGACTCACCCGTCAAAGCAGACTCTTCAATTTCAAGGCTCTTGGATTCAATCAGCCTGATGTCTGCACCAATCCGGTCTCCGCTCGAGAACTTGAGCAGGTCACCTGGGACTACATCCTTGGAGGGAACTCTGACCCACTTCCCGCTGCGGAGGACCTGTACCTGCGGAGCGGACAATTCCTTTAGAGCAGAGAGCGATTTCTCTGCTTTCCTTTCCTGGAAAAAGCCTAACAAACCATTAATGATGACAATCGCAATGATGGCAATCGCATCAATATATTCTCCCAACAGCCCTGAAACAAGAGTGGCCGCAAGCAGGACCAGCACCATAAAATCTTTGAACTGGCTGAAAAACAGCAGCAGTGCCGACTGCTTTTCCCCTTCTGAAAGTTCATTGAAGCCATGCTGGTTCCTCCGTTTTTTCACATCATCATCGGTCAGCCCAGCCGAAAAATCCGTATTTAATGCTTCTTCCACTTCTCTTTCATTCATCTCATGGAACTTCATCCGGCCATCACTCTTCCTCCTTTAAAATTCTATGGGAGCCTGCCACCTTGAAGCAGGCCATGACAGAAATCCTGCTCGATCTGAATGAATTCCCCCGTCTTCCAGCCCTGCGGCAGATTCTGGCACAAAGCTGTCCCACTCCGCTCTAAGAAATCTTATTCAGACCTGTCCAAAAAAATGCCAGAAGCCAGGGGAAGAATGAGCAATCCTGCAGGATTTTTGCTAAAATAAGATATTAGAAACAAAAAAGCGCTGCATATAACAGCCGCTGAAAATACTCACCCGGATTGGGATCATCCCCAGCCGGACAAAAGAAAAGGATGTTCCTTATGTCATTTGATGGATTGTTTACAAGAGCCATGGCACATGAGCTCTCAGATACATTGCAGGGCGGGCGGATCAATAAAATCCACCAGCCGTTCAAAAACGAAATTGTACTCGTCATCAGGGCGAATGGAAAAAACCACAAGCTGCTGCTTTCCGCCCATCCAAGCTATGCGCGGGCGCAGCTGACCCATGAGGCGTACGAAAACCCAAGTGAGCCCCCTATGTTCTGCATGCTCCTCCGGAAGCATCTGGAAGGCTACATACTGGAAGATATCCGCCAGGTTGGCCTGGACAGGATTCTCATCCTTGATGTTAAAGGGAGGAATGAGATTGGCGATATCTCATACAAACAGCTGATTGTGGAAATCATGGGGCGCCACAGCAACATCGTACTTGTAGATAAAGGCCGCAATATGATCCTTGACAGCATCAAGCATGTATCATATGCCCTGAACAGCCACAGGGCCATCCTGCCCGGCCAGGAATATGTAAACCCGCCGGAACAGAATAAAATCAACCCGCTGGGGCTTGAGGAAGAGGATATACTCAGAAGGCTTGATTTTAATGCCGGGAAAATGGATAAGCAGCTTGTGGAACAATTTGCGGGCATTTCGCCTCTTTTCGCGAAAGAAGCTGTCAAACGTGCAGGAATGAGCAACCGCCATACAATTCCCAAGGCATTTTTGGATTTGCTGGGACCAGTTAAAAATCATGAGTATACTCCAGCCATTACGGCAGGACAGAAGGAGAATTTTTACCTGTTCCCTCTTGAGCATACAGGAGGCAGCAGCCGGACTTTCGAAACCTTAAGCGGGATGCTGGACCGGTTTTATTTCGGGAAGGCCGAAAGGGACCGGGTCAAGCAGCAGGGAAATGACCTTGAGCGCTTTATTATCAATGAGAAAGAGAAAAACGAGAAAAAGATCGAGAAGCTTGAAAAAACGCTGGAGGAAGCCAGGAATGCCGATCAGTACCAGCTGTCCGGCGAACTGCTCACGGCTAATCTGTATATGGCTGAAAAAGGCATGAAGGAAATCGAGGTCATCAACTATTATGATGAAAACGGCGCGACGATGGTCATCCCGCTCGATCCGCAAAAAACTCCTTCAGAGAATGCGCAGAAATATTTCACCAAATATCAGAAAGCTAAAACAGCCGCCGGCATTGTTAAAGAGCAGATCGAAAAGGCAAAGGAAGAGGCCGCATACTTTGAGTCCCTTTTGCAGCAGGTTGAAGCGGCTTCCACTAAAGATATCGAGGAAATAAGAGAAGAGCTGGCAGAGGGCGGCTATATCCGCATCCGCCAGAAAAAGCAAAATAAAAAATCAGCCAATGTGAAGCCAGTCCTGGACAGATATACAGCAACAGACGGTACAGAAATTTATGTCGGCAAGAACAACAAGCAAAATGACTATCTGACCAATAAGCTTGCTGCCAGAGATGAAATCTGGCTTCATACAAAGGATATCCCCGGCTCTCATGTCGTCATCAGGGATAAAACACCTTCAGATGAAACGATACTTGAAGCCGCAAAGCTTGCTGCCTATTTCAGCAAGGCCCGCAGCTCCGGCTCGGTGCCTGTTGACTATACCCAGGTGCGCCATGTCAAAAAGCCAAGCGGTGCAAAACCGGGGTTTGTCATCTATGACAATCAGCAGACTGTTTATGTTACGCCGGACGAAGAAACAGTTTTGACACTAAAAAAATCACAATAAAAAAGAGAAGCAGAGTCCGCAGATTCTGCTTCCTTTTTTATTTCAAGATAAGAAATCTTACTTTAAGTACTTCAATTATTGTCTGGCAGCAGCGCCCCATTCGGCTGGATTCTCTCTCCATTCCGAAAGGGCATCCATTTCGCCAGTTGTGATATGGCCCTTCTCTCTTGCTGTCTCCGCAAGCTCTGTGAAGGTGGCCAGGGAATATGACTGTATCCCTGCTTCAGCAAGCTTCTGATCGCCCTGCTTCAGCTCATATGTAAAAATGGATACAGCCCCAAGCACTTCACAGCCTGCTTCACGAAGAGCATCAACAGCTGTGATGACGCTGCCTCCAGTTGAAATAAGATCTTCGACCACAACTACTTTCTGCCCTTTTTCCGCTCTTCCTTCAATCTGCTTTCCTTTTCCATGCTCTTTCGCTTTTGAACGGACATAGCACATCGGCAATTCCAGCAAATCGCTTGCCCAGGCGGCATGAGGAATGCCTGCAGTCGCAGTTCCGGCAATAACTTCAGCGTCAGGGAAATGCTCTTCTATAAGCACTTTAAGCCCTGCGGCTATTTCCCTGCGCACCTCCGGGTAGGACATTGTCAGGCGGTTATCACAGTAGATGGGAGACAGCAGCCCCGATGACCAGGTGAAAGGATTGGAAGGCTGCAGAGTAACCGCTCCAATTTCCAGCAATCTTTCAGCAATTGTTTTATTCATGACAAAACGCCCTCCCATTGATTTTTAAATGACAGATAAGCTTCATACGGATCAGCAGCTTTTGTGATGGAACGGCCTACCACTATGGCCGAGACTCCTTCCTGCCTTGCAAATCCCGGTGTGCTGATCCTCTTTTGATCACCTGCCGCCTCTTCTGCCAGACGGATGCCTGGCGTCACTGTCAGGAATCCTTCCCCAAAACGGCTGTTCAGCAGCTTTGCTTCATGCGGGGAGCAGACGACGCCATCAAGCCCTGACTGTCTGGCAAGCCCTGCATAATGAATAACAGAATCATTCAGTGCAACAGGGATCAGCTGCTCTGCCCGCATCTGTTCCTCTGATGTGCTGGTGAGCTGTGTCACCGCAATGCACAGAGGCCTTTTTTTTCCGGCTGCTGTCCCTTCATCCAGCCCTTCAAGGGCGGCTTTCATCATTTCGCTGCCGCCGGCTGCATGGACATTCACCAGATCGCATCCAAGACCGGCAATCCTTCGCATGGCACTGCCGACTGTATTAGGAATATCATGGAGCTTTAAATCCAGGAATACTTCATGCCCGGCCGCCTTCAGTTCCCGGACCATGTCAGGTCCCTCCTGGTAAAAAAGCTCCATGCCCACTTTGACAAATAATTTTTCTTCCGGAAATTTCCCGAGGAAGGATAAGACTTCTTCCTTTTCAGCAAAATCAAGTGCGATGATAAGCGGATTCTTCATGCTTGCCCCAGCTCCTTCCCGTACATTCGCTAATATGCTCAAAACCAAGCTTCTCCAGCAATTCTGGGAGCTTATCTATTATGTTTGGACAGACAAAAGGATCGACGAAATTGGCTGTTCCGACCGCAACAGCTGAAGCCCCTGCATAAAAGAACTCAATCACATCCTCCGCTGTTTCCACTCCGCCCATTCCGATGATGGGCAGATCCACCTGCTGGCTCACTTCATAGATCATCCTTAACGCCACAGGCTTTATCGATGGTCCGGAAAGGCCTCCCGTCCGGTTGGCAAGGATTGGTCGGCCTGTGTTCAGATCCATCCTCATGCCAAGAAGTGTATTAATCATAGTAAGACCGTCTGCACCGCCTTCTTCAACGGCTTTAGCCATTTCTACAATATTGGTGACATTCGGGGACAGTTTTACATAAACAGGCACTGCAGATGCAGCCTTTACTTTCTTTGTCAGGCTCTTTGCGATTTCGGGGATGGTCCCGAAAGCTATGCCGCCCGTCTTGACGTTCGGGCAGGATATGTTCAGCTCCAAAGCCTTTACATTGGATGCCTTTGATAACTCTCTGGCCACTTCTATATAATCTTCTTCCGTGCTGCCTGCTATATTGGCGATAATAGGAACATCATATTGCTCCAGTCTCGGAAGCTCTTCCATAAGCACATGATCAAGCCCCGGATTTTGCAGGCCGATTGCATTCAGCATCCCAGCTGGTGTTTCAGCGACCCTAGGAGTCGGATTCCCGAATCTCGGCTCAAGAGTGGTCGCTTTTATCATAATGGCTCCCAGCAGGCTCAAATCATACAGCCCGCTGTATTCCTTTCCGAAGCCGAAGCAGCCGGAGGCAGGCATGATCGGATTTTTAAGGGTTAATCCTGGCAGCTCCACATTCAGCATACTCATAGTACAACCTCCCCTGCCCTGAACACAGGCCCGTCAGTGCAGACTTTTTTATAGCTGAAGCCCTCCGGGTCATCCGCCGTATGGCAGACACAGGCAAAGCATGCACCCAGGCCGCATCCCATCCGCTCTTCCAGCGATAAAAATACCTTTTTGTCCAGGTAGGCATTTTCCAGTGCCCTGAGCATTGGTGTCGGCCCGCAGGCATATATTACATCAAATACAAGCGATTCCCGGCTGATAATATCTGTCACAAAGCCCCTGGATCCGTATGTTCCATCCGCCGTTGCAATAAATGTTTCTCCCAGCACTGAAAATTCCCTTTCATAAAACACTTGTTCAGCCGATTGAAATCCAAGCACATGTACTGTCTTGACACCTCTCGCTTTTAATCTTTTGGACAATTCATATAGGGGCGGCACACCAATTCCCCCGCCTATAAGGAGGGCTGTCTGGCCTGGCAGGGCTTCATTGTCAGGAAAGCCATTGCCCAGCGGACCAAGGACATCGACCTTTTCGCCTGACTGCTTTGAAGCCAGCAGAATAGTGCCCCTGCCTCCTGCCCTGTAGATCATCGTAAAGGTCTGGCGGCTTTTATTGATTTCCGCAATCGAAATCGGCCTTCTTAAAAGCGGGTCATATCCGTTTGATACTTTTAAATGGACGAACTGTCCCGCAGTCTCCATCTCATTGACAAGCTCACCTTTTAAGGTGAGCTCATAAATGTCTTTAGCAATTTCCTGATGTGAAACGATCGTACAGAGTTCCTTCCTGATCATAGAAGGACCGCCTTCTTCTCATGGCTGCCCGGCATCATGGCCTCTGCTGAGAAGTTCATGGATTCAATTACCTGGAGAATCGCTTCAGCTGTGTCCAGGGATGTCAGGCATGCGACCCCGTTTTCCACTGATTCCCTGCGGATCCGGAAGCCGTCGCGCGCCGGCTGCTTTCCTTTTGTCAGCGTATTGATGACCAGCTGTGCCTCTCCATTGCGGATGACATCCAGCAGGTCCGGGCCTTCTGCCCCGATTTTGCCGACCACTTTCACTGGAATGCCTGCTGCAGAGAAATAGCCTGCCGTACCGCTTGTGGCCATTACCTGATAGCCGATTTCTGCAAACCTCCTGGCAAGTGCGAGCGCTTCTTCTTTATCTTTGTCGGCCACTGTCATCAGGACATTTCCGTAACTGCTGATTTTCATACCTGATGCGACAAGGCCTTTATATAAGGCTTTTTCAAGGGTATGATCTTTCCCCATGACTTCACCTGTCGACTTCATCTCAGGGCCGAGCGTGATGTCTACCCGCCTTAGCTTAGCAAAGGAAAACACCGGCACCTTTACATACACGCCCTGCTTTTCAGGTACAAGGCCTGACTCATACCCCTGGCTTTCAAGCGACTGCCCAAGGATTACCTTTGTTGCAATATTAGCCATCGGGACATTGGTTATTTTAGACAGGAATGGAACTGTCCGGCTGGACCGCGGGTTCACTTCCAGGACAAATACCTCTCCTTTTGCCACTACATACTGGATATTCAGGAGACCGATGATGCCGAGGCCCTTTGCCAGCTTTTCCGTATATTCGGCCAGTTTCGCTTTCACTTCATCAGTCAGTTTTTGAGGCGGGTATACGGCGATGGAGTCGCCCGAGTGGACGCCTGCCCGTTCGATATGCTCCATGATGCCTGGAATGACGACTCTATCTCCGTCAGAAATTGCATCAACTTCGATTTCCTTGCCTGTCAGGTAGCGGTCGATCAGAACAGGATGTTCCGGATTCACACGTACCGCATTTTTCATATAATGAAGCAGCTCTTCTTCTTTATAGACAATCTCCATTGCCCTGCCCCCAAGGACATATGAAGGGCGGACAAGGACAGGGTAGCCGATTTCAGCAGCAATAACGGCCGCATCTTCTGCAGAGAAAGCTGTCTTTCCCTGCGGCTGGGGAATGCCCAGGTCTGTCAGCGCCATTTCAAATTTGTCCCTGTCCTCAGCACGGTCAAGGTTTTCAAGTGATGTCCCGAGGATTTTCACTCCTCGTTTCACAAGTTCTGCCGCAAGATTGATCGCTGTCTGGCCCCCGAATTGGACCACTGCCCCCTCGGGTTTTTCCAGATCGATGATATGCATAACATCCTCAATCGTCAGCGGTTCAAAATAAAGCTTATCGGAAATGCTGAAGTCTGTAGACACAGTTTCCGGATTATTGTTGATGATGATTGCTTCATAGCCGGCTTCTTTAATTGCCCATACAGAGTGTACGGTTGCATAGTCGAACTCAATTCCCTGACCAATGCGGATCGGCCCGGACCCAAGCACGACGATGCTTTTCCTGTCTGTAACGATAGACTCGTTTTCTTCTTCATAGGTTCCGTAATAATAAGGTGTTTCTGATTCGAACTCCGCCGCACAGGTATCAACCATCTTATATACCGGTACAATGCCGTTTTTCTTCCTCCAGCTGTAGACCTCCTGCTCTGAGGCATCCCACAGCCCCGCAATCACGAGGTCAGAAAAGCCCATTTCCTTTGCTTTTTTCGCAGTCTCCTGGTCAAACCTTTTGCCAGAGAGTGTCTTCTCAAATGCCACGATTTTGTTCATTTTATAAAGGAAGAATAAGTCGATCTCGCTCCACTCATGGATGGTTTCGATCGTTACTCCCCGCCTCAGCGCTTCAGAGATGTAGAACAGCCTCTCATCTCCTGCTTTGCGGATACGCTTTTCCATAAGAGCATCATCGATTTCCTCAGGATTATTCAAAGCAAAATGGTATACATTGGCTTCCAGCGACCTGATGGCCTTAAGCAGTGACTCTTCAAAAGTCCGCCCGATGGCCATTACCTCACCTGTTGCTTTCATCTGTGTACCGAGCGAGCGGTTGGCTGACTCAAATTTATCAAAAGGCCAGCGCGGGATCTTGGTGACAATATAGTCAAGGGCAGGCTCAAAGCACGCATACGTTTTTCCGGTGACCGGGTTCATCATCTCATCAAGCGTCAGGCCAACGGCAATCTTCGCCGCCAGTTTGGCAATCGGATAGCCTGTTGCTTTTGAAGCCAGCGCAGAAGAGCGGCTGACACGAGGATTCACTTCAATGATGTAATAGTCGAAGCTGTATGGATCCAGCGCGAGCTGAACATTGCAGCCTCCCTCGATTTCCAGGGCACGGATGATTTTCAGCGATACATTGCGGAGCAGCTGGTATTCACGGTCGCTTAAGGTCTGGCTCGGCGCGACAACGATAGAATCTCCTGTATGTACCCCTACCGGATCGATGTTCTCCATATTGCAGACAACGATCGCATTATCGTTCGAGTCTCTCATAACCTCGTATTCTATTTCTTTGAAGCCAGCTATGCTCTTCTCGAGCAGGCACTGGGTGACAGGGCTGTTCTTCAGGCCGCTCGCCGTGATTTCCAGCAGTTCTTCCTCATCATGGCAGATGCCGCCCCCTGTTCCGCCGAGCGTGAAAGCAGGACGGACAATCACCGGATAGCCGATCTGCTCTGCAAATGCAAGGGCCTCATCGATATTATGGATGATTTCACTTTCAGGGACCGGCTCACCCAATTCATTCATTAAGCTTCTGAACAGATCGCGGTCTTCCGCCTTTTCAATGGCCGACAGCTTTGTGCCGAGCACTTCCACACCGCACTCTTCAAGCACGCCTGCTTTAGACAGCTCGACTGCCAGGTTCAGGCCGGTCTGTCCCCCCAGGGTCGGAACGATCGCATCCGGGCGCTCTTTGCGGATGATCCTGCTGACAAACTCAAGTGTCAGGGGTTCAATATAGACGGCGTCGGCAATCTCTGTATCTGTCATGATGGTCGCCGGATTCGAGTTGACAAGGATGACCCTGTATCCTTCTTCTTTCAGCGCTATGCAGGCCTGTGTCCCGGCATAGTCGAATTCTGCCGCCTGCCCGATGACAATGGGCCCCGACCCGATCACTAGAATGCTTTTTATATCTGTACGCTTTGGCATGCTGCAGCACCTTCCCGTTTCTCAGATTCGATCATTTGCATAAATTGTTCAAAAAGATTATTGGCATCTTCCGGCCCCGGAGAGGCTTCAGGATGATATTGGACTGTAAAAGCAGGTACATTCTTATGTTTCAGCCCTTCGACTGTCCCGTCATTAAGCGCAATATGCGTCACTTCAAGCGGTGTACCGTAAATAGAATCTTCGTTGACAGAGTATCCATGATTTTGTGAAGTCAGCGCCACTTTCCCTGTTTTAAGTTCTTTGACAGGATGATTGGACCCCCTGTGGCCGAATTTCAGTTTCTCAGTATCAGCGCCGCAAGCAAGGGCAAACAGCTGGTGGCCGAGGCAGATTCCAAACAATGGGACCTTCCCGAGCAGCCCCTGTATCATCGGTATGGCTTCCACTACATCTTTCGGGTCCCCAGGCCCATTTGAAAGCATAACCCCGTCAGGGCTCAGGCTGAGGATCTCTTCGCTTGTTGTATGGTATGGCACCACGATCACATCACAGCCGCGCTTGTTCAGCTCCCTGAGAATTCCATGCTTCATGCCGTAATCCACAAGTACGACCCTGCGCCCGCGGCCCGGGGAAGGATAGGCTGTCTTCGTTGATACTCTTTTCACCTGGTCATGCGGAAGGACAGCAGATTTCAGTTTTTCAATCACTTCGGAAGGATCCTGTTCAATCGGGCATATGCTCCCTTTTAAAGTTCCATGCTTCCGGATGATTCTTGTCAGTTTCCTAGTGTCGATCCCCGCTATTCCAGGAATGCCTTTCGCTTCAAGATAAGCGCCTAAAGAATGCTCGTTCCTCCAGTTAGAAGGGTATTCAGCCGCTTCTTTAACAACAAATCCGTGAATCGCCGGCAGAATGCTCTCAAAATCATCCCTGTTGATGCCATAATTCCCGATTAGAGGGTAAGTCAGCACCACGATCTGGCTGCAGTATGAAGGGTCAGAGAGGATTTCCTGATATCCGGTCATCCCTGTGTTGAATACGACTTCTCCGAAAGCTGCAGAATCGCTCCCAAAACCTTCCCCGATAAAAATGGTTCCGTCTTCCAAAATCAGCTGTTTTTTCATGCGTTGACACTCTCCTTCGCCCATACCGTTTTTCCGCCCGCTATTGTCATGACCGGCCAACCTTTGCAGTTCCAGCCTGAGAATGGGGTGTTTTTCCCTTTTGAAACAAATTCCTGCGGATCAATGTTCTGCCCATGATCCAGATTAACCAGCACCAGGTCGGCAGGGGAACCTTCCTCCAGCTTTCCATATGGCAGGCCGAAAGCTTCTGAAGGCTTGATTGTCATGAAATCAACCAGCTGTTTTAAAGTAAGGGTCCCCTTTAGCACCAGATGTGTGTAGAGAAGCGGAAAGGCTGTTTCAAGCCCTGTGATCCCAAATGGGGCCAGCTCCATTCCCTCCTCTTTTTCTTCCGAGGTATGCGGGGCGTGATCGGTTGCGATAAAATCAATCGTACCGTCCAAAAGCCCCTCTATCAGTGCCTCACGGTCACTGGCGCTCCTTAGCGGCGGATTCATTTTGAAATTTGCGTCAAGGCCCGGAATATCATCTTCGCATAAGAGCAGATGATGCGGCGTAACCTCAGCAGTTACCTTGATCCCTGCCCTTTTGCTGTCTCTGACAACCCTGACAGACTCTTTAGTAGAGATGTGGCACACATGATAGTGGCAGCCAGCCGCTTCAGCCAGGAGCACATCTCTTGCAATATGTACAGATTCGCATACAGATGGGATCCCATTGATTGCATGCTTCCTTGAAAATTCCCCTTCATGGACAGAGCCTTTATTGATCAGCGTATTTTCTTCGCAGTGCGCAACGACAGGCATGCTGACAGCAGCAGCTTTTTTCATCGCAGAAAGCATCATCCCGGCTGACTGCACTCCCACGCCGTCATCAGTAAAAGCAAAGGCGCCGGCCTGCTTCAGCCCTTCAAAATCGGTCAGCTCACTGCCAAGCTGCCTGACGGTGATCGAAGCATAAGGAAGGACCCGCACATGAGCCGTTTCCGCAATCCTTCTGTTCAGCCATTCCAGCTGCTCCACCGTGTCAGGCACCGGCCTGGTGTTCGGCATTGGGGCAATCGTTGTAAAGCCTCCGCGTGCTGCAGCCAGGGTCCCCGTTTCAATCGTTTCTTTCTTTTCTCCCCCCGGTTCCCGCAGGTGTACATGAAGATCGACCAAGCCCGGGACTGCCAGCAGCCCTCCTGCATCTATCACTTCAGCATCTGTACCTTCAAATTCAACCCCGATCTTCGCAATTTTTCCGCCCTCGATCAGGATATCCTTCTGTACCAGCTCTCCGTTTTCAGTAAGCAATCTGCCATTTTTGATCAGCTTTTTCATGATTACCTCTCCCCTCTTTATGTTCAAGTGCCCTTTTCAGCACTGCCATGCGGACAAATACACCATTTTCCATTTGTTTGAAAATTCTTGACCTGCTGCATTCCACCAGGCTGTCAGCTATTTCAACCCCTCTGTTGACCGGGGCAGGATGCATGATGATGCTTCCCTGCTTCATCCGCCTTTCGCGCTTTTCTGTCAGTCCGTATTTTTCGTGGTACTCGGCAGCAGACATCCCTGTGCTTTCCTGATGCCTCTCATGCTGTATTCTCAGGAGCATGACCACATCCGCAGTCGCAGCCGCTTCATCGATTTCTTCAAAGCTTCCAGAATGGCGGAAGGAAGGGTCGAACCATTCTTCCGGCCCTGAGAATACAACCTCTGCCCCAAGCCTTGCCAGTGCTTCAGCATTGGACCTTGCCACCCTGCTGTGAAGGATGTCGCCGATGATGGCCACCTTCAAGCCGGCAAAGCGGCGGAACTCCTGCCGGATCGTCAGCAGATCCAGCAGCGACTGGGTTGGATGGTGCCCGCAGCCGTCACCTGCATTCAGGACCGGGATGCCTATCTTACCGGAAAGTGCGCTGAAGTAATCTTCCTCCTGATGGCGGATGACCACCGCATCGACACCAATGGACTCGAGTGTCCTCACCGTGTCATAAAGCGATTCGCCCTTCTGGACGCTTGAAGTCCCTGCTTCAAATGGGATGACATCAAGTCCAAGCCTCCTCTCAGCAACTTCAAAGCTGCACTTGGTCCTTGTGCTTGCCTCAAAGAAGAGATTGGCAACGAAGGACTGTGAAGACGGCCTCCACACTGCGCCTTCAGCAAACTCCTGCGCCTGTTTCAGAATCTCCCCGATTTCCATTAAGCTCAATTCATTCATCGTGAGCAGATCTTTCATCTTTGCTTCCTCCTTAACGGAGGCGGGCAAGGCTGTAAAAAAAGCACCCTGAACCTGGTTCAGGGTGCTGAAAAGTCAACATGCCATACTGCACGGGAAAAAGCAGCCGAGCTTCCTCCCGCAGCACATCAACACCCTTGCAAGCCTCTCTGGACTTCTTTAAAAAGTGTCTTTCTTATGCAACATTACTTTTTTTTTCGGTTTCCGCTTCAAACATATCTTCTTCAATCTGAGGTTTGCCTGGCAGGATCAGGTTGAGCACCACACCGCAGATTGCCGCGAGCGCCATACCTTCCAGATTTAATCCGCCCAGAGTTACATGGGCTCCGCCGATCCCGATGACCAGGATGACAGACGAGATGACCAGATTCCGTTTGTCTCCAAAGTCCACCTTGCTGTCAACCAGCATTCTCAGTCCGGACGAGGCGATGATGCCGAACAGCAGGATGGAAACCCCGCCCATCACAGGTGTCGGGATTGAAGCGATCAGCGCAGTGATCTTGCCGATGAAGCCAAACACTGTCGCAACTACTGCGGCACCGGCCAGCACATATACACTGTAGACCCTTGTGATCGCAAGGACGCCGATATTTTCGCCGTAAGTTGTTTTAGGCGGTCCGCCGATCAGCGCGGAAATGATGGTTGCCATCCCGTCCCCGAGAATCGACCTGTGAAGTCCCGGGTTTTTAATATAATCCCTGCCTACAACTTTGCTGAGAACAAGCTGGTGGCCTATATGCTCTGATAAAGTGACGACTGCTACAGGCACCATCAGCAATGCGATCTTCAATGATGACAGATCAACTTTATAATCTGCAAATGGAATGAGGAAATTTGGTGCTTCAAACCACTTTGCTTCGAGAACCGGAGTGAAATCTACAAGACCCGCAAATACGGAGTATATATACCCGATGATGATCCCGCCAAGAATCGGGATCATGCTCAGCATCCCTTTAAAGTAGATGGAGAAAACAATCGTGGCCGCCAATGTGACGAGGCCGGCGGAAAAGTACAGGAAGCTGTATTCCCCGTCTGCATTGTTCATTGCCATTCCTACCGCTGTGCCTGCAAGACCAAGTCCGATGACAATGATGACCGGGCCGACCACAACAGGCGGAAGCAGCTTCATGATCCAGCGATAACCTGCTTTTTTAATGATGAGCGCCACGATGCCGTATACCAGGCCGGCCATAAAGCTGCCGATCATGGCTGCGCCCGGCCCGCCTGCGGTCTTCGCTGCGATGATCGGTGCGATGAAGGCAAAGGATGAGCCAAGATATGCCGGAACCTGCCATTTTGTGATGATCAGAAAAGCAATGGTTCCAAGTCCGCTCGAAATGAGTGCAATGGCCGGATCAAGTCCGACGAGGTAAGGAACAAGAATGGTTGCGCCGAACATGGCGAATAAATGCTGGATGCTTAAGGTAATCCATTGAAATGGCTTTGGTACTTCGTTTACGTCTAATAATGGTTTATTCATGGCTTTGTCTCCTTTGTATTCGTCTTTTCCCCGCAAAAAAACCCTCTTGCTTTTTCGCACAGAGGGCATAGGAGCACAGCTGAAAAGACACCAGCCATGTTCCCCTTTGCCAGCCTCTCTGGACTGCGTTAAAAGGGGGATGTTCAGTTTTCAAAGATGCTTACTTGATCGGTTTCATCTACTTCCTTCAGTTCAACGACTATTTTTTCCGAGCTGGAAGTCGGTATGTTTTTGCCTACATAATCTGCCCGGATCGGGAGCTCTCTATGGCCCCTGTCCACCAGGACTGCCAGCTGAATCGCAGCCGGTCTGCCGATGTCTACCAGGGCATCGAGGCCCGCTCTGACTGTCCTGCCTGTATACAGTACATCGTCGATGAGGATGACTTTTTGATTGGTGATATCCTGCGGAATGTCGCTGCCTTTGACCAGCGGCTGATCGTCATCCGTTTTCTTTGTCAGATCATCACGGTACAGCGTAATATCCAGCTCCCCGACAGGGATCCTTTTACCCTCGATCTGTTCAATCCTGTCAGCCAGGCGATTTGCCAAGTAGATGCCTCGGGTCCTGATCCCTACAAGCACACATTCATCTATCCCTTTGTTCTTCTCAATGATTTCATGGGCGATCCTGGTCAATGCCCTCCTGATTGCCTGTTCATCTAATACCACTGCTTTTTGTGTCATGTTATCACCCTCCAGCATCAGGCTGCACGATTCTTGTATAAAAAAACCTCCCGCCTGCACGACGAGAGGTTTGGCTGCACTTTTAGTGCAGGAAGGGGAATCCCTTCCGTATCCGATACCTTCTCAGTCTCACAGGACTGGTCTTAAAGGTCATATTCATTAAAGCTATAGTAAAATATTTTAGGACAGATGTCAACGATTATTATTTTTTAGATGCTACTTGCCCAGTTTTTCCAGGAGTTCCGAGAAGTATGCCGGAAGTGGAGCCTCAAATTCCATGTATTCCCCGGTTCTTGGATGCACAAAGCCCAGAACACCTGCATGCAGTGCCTGTCCGCCGATTTCAAGTGTCTTTCTTGGCCCGTACTTCGGGTCCCCTGCCAGCGGATAGCCGATATATTTCATATGAACGCGGATCTGGTGGGTCCTTCCTGTTTCAAGCTGGCATTCCACATGGGTAAAATCCTTGTAGCGGTGAATCACATGAAAATGCGTGACCGCATGCTTTCCGCCATCCACCACTGTCATGCTCTGCCTGTCTTTAGGATCCCTTCCAAGCGGAGCATCAACCGTTCCATAGTCATGAGGGATGGTTCCATGAACAATTGCCTGGTACTTCCTTGTCACGGTTTTTTCAACAAGCTGATTCACCAGGCTTTCATGGGCCATATCATTCTTGGCAACCATCAGCAGGCCTGATGTATCCTTATCGATGCGGTGAACGATTCCCGGGCGCAGGACGCCATTGATGCCGGAAAGGTCCTTGCAGTGTGCCATAAGGCCATTGACCAGCGTTCCTGATGCATGACCTGGCGCAGGATGGACGACCATTCCCTTAGGCTTATTAACGACAAGGACATCACCATCTTCATAATAGATATCAAGGTCCATCTCTTCCGGTAAGACATCAAGCTCTTCCGGTTCTGGGAATGATATTTCAATCTTATCATCAATGCTGCATTTATAATTCGTTTTAGTTCCCTGGCCGTTGACAAGGATATGGCCATCCTTGATCATTTGCTGCGCCTGTGATCTTGACAGCTCTTCGTTCAGCAGTGAAACAGCTTTATCAAGCCTTTCCCCTGCCACTTCTTCATTAATGATGTATTCCATTTTCTCCATTCGATTTCTCCTTCGCTTCCCGCTCTTCCCGGAGCATTTGTATCATCAGTATGATTACCCCGACAACCAATGATGAATCGGCCACATTAAAGACAGGAAAATCATATCCAAAGATATATGTGTTGACGAAATCAACCACTTCTTTGCGGAAAACCCTGTCGATAAAATTGCCGATCGCCCCTCCGAGCATTAATCCCAGTGCGATGCCAAGCAATCGCTTCCCTTTTGCTGCGGTCTTGATGTAATAGACAATACCTATGATGACGGCAACTGTAATAACATAGAAAAACCACATTTGCCCTTCAAGAATTCCCCATGCCGCCCCCCTGTTGCGGTGCGATGTGATATAAAGAAAATTCTCGATCACCGGGATGCTTTCACCAAGCTCCATATTTTTAACAATCAGCCATTTGGTCAGCTGATCCAGAGCAATAACAAATAAGGCAATTATGTAATAAAACACAAAGGCTACCTCCAATTTGAAGTCATTACCTTAGCATTTTAGCATAATCTCCATGAAAACGACACCTTTTATCCACTATGAAGGCTGCTGCTGACCGGTTCAGCCTCTCATAATCATCATCAAGAAAGAAGCGGTGTCTGCGGACGGTTCAAAAACTGATTCCATCGGCTTTCGGCAAAACGCCCCAAGCTTATCATAATCTGACAATGCTACCATAGTTGGGATGACTGACAGCAGATTTTCCGGTATCAATTCCCCGGATATTTCACATTTTCCGTATTCCCCTTTTTCCAATTTTCCGATGGCGCGGTTAATATCGGCCAACTCATCATATATTAATGGCTGGATAAGGGCTGAGCATCTTCCGCTTTCCAGCCTCTGAAGCAATTCCTCTTTAGTTGCACGGAGTTCTGAATAGAGCTTTTCAAATGAGCTGTCCATTGCCGCTTCCTCCGTTCTTCTTTGTTTAAAATTATTATCTCCGGCCTGGGCGCACAGAACCTGATAAACATTTAACAAAGAGCACAAAGTTTAGATAAGGTGGAAGGATTTATCGAAAAAAAAGGTAATCTTTCGGGGGTTAGGTGACAGGAAAAAAATCAAAAACCCGGCTGCACCAGGCAGCCGGGTCTTGTTATTATGCCAAATGGCTATAGTTGTTTTTTACAACACTTGCACAGCGCGGGCAAAGCGAAGGGTGGCTGGAATCAGCACCGACTTCCGGTGTAACTGTCCAGCAGCGCTCGCATGTTTCGCCTTCTGCTTTAGACACAAGAATTGCCGCTTTGTCGAGCTTGAGGGCTTCTTCAGGCGCCTCGCCATACTCTCCGCAGATTTCAAAGGCGGAAACGATGAACAGCTGTTTCACATCTTCTTTAATGCTGTCAAGAAGGCTTCTAGTTTCAGCCGTTGGATAAAGAGTGATCTTTGCTGCCAGGGATTTCCCGATCACTTTTTCATTTCGTGCCTCTTCAAGTGCTTTAAGCACTTCATCGCGCAAATTCATGAATGATGTCCATTTTTTCATCAGTTCATCTGCATTAGGAAGCTCTTTGTATTCAGGCATGTCTGTCAGCTGTACACTTTCTTCCTTCGCAGCAGGGATAAAGGACCATACTTCATCAGCTGTATGAGAAAGAATCGGCGCAGTCAGCTTTGCAAGCGCAACAAGGCTTTCATAAAGCACTGTCTGAATCGCACGGCGGTCAGCATTATCTTCGGCCTCGATGTAAAGAACATCTTTGGCAAAATCCAGGTAGAATGAACTTAAGTCCAATGTACAGAAATTGTTGATCGCATGGTAAATGCCTGCGAATTCATAGCGGTCATAAGCTTCCTTGACGTTTTTGACCAGCTTGTTCAGCTTCACGAGCATGAACTGATCGACTTCCCTGAGGTTTTCAAAGACAACTGCATCTTTCTCAGGATTGAAGTCAGCCAGGTTCCCAAGCAGGAATCTGAATGTGTTTCTGATCTTGCGGTAAACCTCAGCAACCTGCTTCAGGATCGGGTCAGAGACTCTTACGTCTGCCTGGTAGTCTACAGATGCCACCCAAAGACGCAGGATATCTGCTCCAAGCTGGTTCATGACCTTCGCCGGAACGACAACATTTCCGATGGATTTACTCATTTTCCTGCCTTCGCCGTCAAGTGCAAAGCCGTGGCTAAGAACGCCCTTATACGGCGCCTTTCCAGTTACTGCCACTGAGGTGGACAGGGATGAATTGAACCAGCCTCTGTACTGATCAGAGCCTTCAAGGTAAAGGTCTGCAGGACGCTGCAGATCATCGCGTTCTTCCAGGACAGCCTGGTGGGATGAGCCGGAATCAAACCAGACATCCATGATATCCGTTTCTTTTGTGAACTTGCCATTCGGGCTGCCAGGATGTGTGAACCCTTCAGGCAATAGCTCTTTGGCCTCTTTCTCGAACCAGATATTGGAGCCGTGTTCCCTGAAAAGGGCAGAAACATGATCAATTGTTTCATCAGTAATGATGCTGTCGCCGTTTTCAGCATAAAAGACAGGGATAGGAACGCCCCATGCACGCTGGCGGGAAATACACCAGTCGCCGCGGTCGCGGACCATATTGAACAGGCGTGTTTCTCCCCATGCCGGCACCCATTTCGTTTCTTTAACAGCTTCCAGGAGCTCATTGCGGAAGTCCTTGATGGATGCGAACCATTGCGCTGTAGCCCTGAAAATGACCGGCTTCTTAGTTCTCCAGTCATGCGGATAAGAGTGAGTGATGAACTTCAGGCCCAATAATGCACCCTTTTCTTTAAGCGCTTCGGTGATCGGCTTGTTGGCTTCGTCATAGAAGAGGCCTTCGAAGCCTTCAGCTTCATTGGTCATAAGACCCTTATCATCGACTGGGCACAATACCTCAAGTCCATATTTCTGGCCAACATAAAAGTCATCTTCACCATGGCCGGGCGCAGTGTGGACACAGCCTGTACCTGCATCAACGGTTACATGGTCGCCAAGCATGACAAGCGAATCGCGGCCATAAAGCGGATGGGAGGCAAGGATGTTTTCCAGCTCGCTTCCTTTGACTGTCTTAACGACAGCCGGGTCTTCCCAGCCAGTTTCTCCTGCCACAGATTCCAAGAGCTCTTCTGCGACCAGATATTTGCTGCCGCCCGCTTCTGCAACCACATAATTAAGGTCAGGATGGACGCTGATCCCCAGATTGGCCGGGATCGTCCAAGGAGTTGTCGTCCAGATGACGATTTGGACATCCTGATCCAATACACCTTTTCCATCTTTGACTTTAAAGCCAACATAAATGGAAGGAGAGCGCTTATCCTGGTATTCAATCTCCGCTTCGGCAAGTGCTGATTCACTTGAAGGTGACCAGTAGACCGGTTTCTTCCCTTTGTAGATATAGCCTTTTTTAGCCATATCGCCAAATACCTTGATCTGCTGTGCTTCATATTGAGGCTGCAGCGTGATATAAGGGTTTTCCCAGTCGCCGCGGACGCCAAGGCGTTTAAATTGTGAACGCTGGCTGTCAACCTGTTCATAGGCATACTCCTCGCAAAGCTTTCTGAACTCGGCAACTGTCATTTCTTTTCTCTTAACGCCTTTATTCGTCAATGCCTGCTCAATCGGCAGGCCGTGGGTATCCCAGCCTGGTACATATGGTGCATGGAATCCGCTCATGGACTTGTAGCGGACAATAAAATCTTTAAGGATTTTATTCAGCGCATGGCCCATATGGATATCGCCGTTAGCATATGGAGGGCCATCATGGAGAACAAACATCGGCCGGCCCTTCGTGTGCTCCTGCACCTTTTCATAAATATTCATTTCTTCCCATTTGCCCTGGATTTCCGGCTCCCTTTTTGGGAGATTTCCGCGCATCGGAAATTCTGTTTTTGGCATCAATAATGTATCTTTGTATTCCACTGCAATTCCTCCTGCTTTCATTTAGGTAATTTGACTTGCCGTTACCGGGCGTTTTCCACTTGAGAAAAACAAAAAAAGCCCTCTCATCCCGGTAAAGGGACGAGAAGGCTTATAGCTCCCGCGGTACCACCCTTGTAGACAGAAAAGAATCATTCTGCCCGCTCAAAGCATCCTTAACGCGGATGAAACGCCTGCACCTTACTGGTTCGGAGAACGTTCAGGCAGGTACTCTAGGGTGATCTTCCAGCAATCTGCTTATTCCAGGCTCCCACCGTCCCTGGATCGCTAATCTTAAAAGCATATAGAATGCTGTACTGTCCCTTTCAACGCAGTCAATATTTTCTTATGATATGGATTATATTCGATTCATGCAGGCTACGTCAAGCCAGTGAGTCTTCTTCCTCAGTTGATTTCAGATCCGTTGAATCGAGCTCATACTGAAGGAGATGGTCCCAGTCCTCTGTATTGAGCATATCCAGCTGTGCTTCGATCAGCATCCTGAACCGTGTTCTGAAGACCTTTGACTGCTTCTTCAAATCCTCGATCTCCAGGGCAATCTTCCTTGCTTTTGATAAGGATTCATTCACAATGCGGTCGGCATTCTTCTCCGCTTCCTTGATGATCAGCTTGGCTTCCTTCTGTGCATTGCGCCTGACTTCTTCAGCGGCTTCCTGTGCAACGACGATGGATTTGTTCAGCGTTTCCTCAATATTGGTGAAATGCCCGATCCGGTCATTCAGATCTGTAAGCCTTTCGGAAAGCTCCTTTTTCTCCCTGATCAGTATTTCGTAATCCTTGATGATCTGGTCAAGAAATTCGTTTACTTCATCTTCGTCATAGCCTCTGAAGCCTTTGCTGAACTCCTTGTTATGTATATCTAATGGTGTTAAAGGCATAATGCCACCCCCTATGAGTCTTAAAGCATATGTATGACAGCGTGAATACGCTGATTTCTGATATTATCACAGTGATAAAGATATATTCGACATTTTCTTTTAAAATCCTGCAAAAAAATAATTTATTTTTGCTTTCCCGTAATGATTCTCCATTTATCTTTCTTTGTCTTTCCTTCTACTTCTATGATTTTAGATCGGCCTTTTCCCCTTACAGAAAGAACATCAGCTTCCCCGCAAACAAAAGCAGGATCCTCTACTTGTCCCCAATTAACTTTTACAAGACCCTGCTGGACAAAGAGCTGTGATTTTTGCCTGGAAATATTGTATATGGCCGAAATGACGGCATCCAGTCTCAGCGAGGAAACAGAAGCTGACGATTCCTCCCATGCACCTGCTGCAGTGATCGCTTTCTCCAGCGGCAATTTTTTCAGAGTGACGGAAGCTTTGCCGATCGATTCCAGCTGCATGCTTACATAGTCTTCAATTTCGCGGGAGACAAAAAACTGCGCCCTTTCATCCTGGACAGTGATATCCCCGAATTTCCCCCTCTTCAAGCCAAGAGCCATAAGGCTGCCAAGTATTTGAGGGTGTTCGATTGAAACAAATTTGCTGGGATAATTTATTTCAAAGAGCGTGATAGAGAATTCTTCTTCATCAGGGGTAAAATATTCAGGATATAGAAGGGCCCTTTTCCGCTCTGTACCCTCAGTTCCCCCGAATAAGCGAAGCTTCACGCCGGAATGCTCCCCGACAATCATTTTTACAATCTGCTGCTCTCTCGGATCAAGGAAGTCAGTCAATTTAGGTGCATAGGATGTTTCAACATAGTCCTTCCAGCCCAGAGACTGGTCGATGAATTCTTTCTCCTCAGGCCGAAAATGCTGATAAATAGACATCGGCACTCTCCTTTTATATTATTCAGGAAGGCATCTGCGGACATGTTCAAGCATATCACAGCAGCCACCAAAAAAGGGACTGCTCAGAGTCCCAAGTTATTGGTAATTCTATGCAACCCAATAATAGAGCTGATATAGTCCACTGGTGGCAAACCGCAGGACAAAAATCGCCACGATCGGCGAGATATCAATCATCCCCAGCGGCGGTATGAACCTGCGGAATGGTTCCAGATATGGCTCGCATATACGGGCTAAAAACTGGCCAATGGACGATTCTCTTGCATTTGGAAACCAGGACAGCAATATGTAAATAATCAATGCCCAGGAATATAACGAAATTATTTGACTTAAAATACCTACTACTGTTGCCATGTAGTGCTACCACCTCGCATTTTCTAGATCATGCTCCTGCATGATTTGGGAAATATTCCCTGACACCTCCACATTATCTGGAGTGCATAAAAAGATATCTGTTCCAATTTTCTGGATGTCGCCGCCTATGGCATATACCGTGCCGCTCAAAAAATCGACAATCCTTTTTGCCTGGTCCCTTTCGATGCGCTGCAGATTAACTACCACAGCCCGGCGGTTTTTAAGCTGGTCTGCAATATCCTGGGCTTCGGCATATACCCTGGGTTCAACAAGCACAACCTTTGAAGACTTCTGGACACTTTGCAGGCTGACCACATTCTGCTTTGGAGAAGCAGGCTGTTTTTGAGGCCTGACAGGTTCGATTTCTTCTTCGATGATTTCCTCTTCTTTATAGTCATATTCATCATCAAGGAAAAAAAATGTTTTTATTTTTGATTTAATGCTCATTTTTTATACCTCCTGCTTATTCTCCGACAAGAGCAGTTCCGATCCGGACCATGGTGGCCCCTTCTTCCACTGCAATTCCAAAGTCATTGGACATGCCCATGGAAAGTTCCCTGCAAGGCGCATGAGCAAGGTTTAAATCCTGGATATTCTTCTGCAGAGTTTTCAGTGTCCGGAAACAATGCCGCAATACTTCCTCATCGTCCGTCAAAGGGGCCATCGTCATCAGCCCTGCAGCAGAAATGTAAGGATAAGCCTCCAGGTCTTTTACAAACGGAATCACTTCCTCAGGAGAAAGCCCCTGCTTTGACTCTTCACCGGAAGCATTGACCTGTATCAGGCATTGGACTGTTTCTTCTGCCCGCTTGTCTATTTCCTTCGCCAGTGAAAGCCTGTCCAGTGAGTGGATATAATCGGCAATGCCAATTATATTCTTGACTTTCCTGGTCTGCAGCGATCCGATGAAATGCCATTTGGCAGCATGGCCGATTTCTTTATGCTTGGCAAGCATACCCTCATCCCGGTTTTCGCCCAAATTAGCGATTCCCGCAGACACCGCCTCTTTCGCCCTTTCCGTGGAAACATATTTTGTTACAGCGATTATGGTCACTTCGCCGGGATTTCTCCCTGACCTTTTACAGGCTTCATCTATTTTTTCTTGGATGCTCTTAAGATTTTCCTCTACCTTCATCTAGCTGCAGTCAGCCTCCTTCCAGCCTATGTAGCTCATCATCCTGCCAGTCTTCCCCCCATCCCTGCGATGGGAAAAAAAGTATTCCTCATGGCAGCTGGTGCAATAGCCGGATACAATTATATTCTCTTCCCGGATGCCTGATTTCATGAGAAGCTGTTTGTTCACTTCTTTCAGATCAAGCTGGTATTGATTCTCTTTTACTTGATTATATGGTTTTTTATCGACATCTTCTAGTCTATTTTTCACTAAATTGACAACTCTGCTGTCGACAATATAACATTTTTCGCAAATGGAAGGCCCGATTGCCGCCAAAATTTCCCCCGGATCGATTCCTTCATTCTTAAAGACACCGGCCATATTTCCGGCAATCCCGCCGACAGTCCCTTTCCAGCCGGCATGTGCGGCCCCTATAGCCCCTGAATCAGGATGTGTGAAATAAAGTGGGACACAGTCAGCAAAGCATAGAGTTAAAAGCAGGCCCTGCTCAAGTGTGAAAAAGCCATCAGTCCTCCTGAATGCCTGGCCATAATCCAAAGCGCCTGTTCCTGCATCTTCCTTTGATACTTTCCGTATAAAGGTTTCATGGGTCTGCTCTGCCCCCGTCCATGCTGGCAATGGAAAGCCTATTGACTCAGAGAAAATTTCCCTGTTGCCGCATACCGCCTGGACAGAATCATTTACATGAAGGCCAAGGTTGAGGCTGCTGTAGTCTCCATTGCTATTCCCTCCATTTTTCGTGGAAAAACCTGCAGCAAGGCCCGGAAACTTTTCCGTCCAGTCTTCAATGGAAAAAAACTTGCTTTCCTTTAGTACAAATGGCTCCATTTATCGTGTCCTCTTCGTGTTTTTCTTTAGTTTATCATAAAGAATGTTCGTGTTACAGAAAAAAGGAGGAAGCTTATGCATCCTCTTCCACCTGTTTGAGTTCTTCGGAGATTTTATAGCGAACAAGAATGACGTCCTCGCCGATTTTTAGAATATTTTTCCACGGAATGATGATATCCTCATCTTTTCCAAAGAATCCGAGGACTTTTCCTGCTCCGCTGATGATGACGGCTTCAATTTTTCCGCTCATCAGATTGATGTCAATATCCCCGATGCTTCCAAGTTTTTTGCCGTCGGCCACATTTACTACGTCCTTGACCTGGAATTCTGATATCTTAACCATGGTCCACCCCCGCCATTTGTTGCTTACTTGATTATATGTTGCGGAAGGATGGAATATTTTGATTTGATGGGGGGTTTTAGGGGAATATTCAATAACAGCTAAAACATCTTATGCAGCTAAGAATAACGAGATAAGTTATCTTCAATTTTTTTACTTATTGATTGGGCTGTTGATTTCCGTTGCAGGCACTTCGCTTTCCGTGGGGCGGAGTTGAGCCTCCTCACGCTTGCGCGCTGCGGGGTCTCAACATTTCCGCTATCTCCCACAGGACATTGAATTTTCTTCCCTGAAATCACATCGCACGAAGAAAATGCGCATGCATTTTATGAGGAGTCTTCGTGCCTTCCACTGCAATCAACAGGTTTTCATAAATTTTTTGGCCATTAACCCTAAATATACACACGTGGATTTTAGATCATATTTCAGCCAGCATGGAGCACTTACAAAACCCAAAACAAAAAGCTGCTTTTCAGCAGCTTTCAGCTTTGGATATTTTTGTTCATTTGCTTGATGGCGGCTTTTTCAAGGCGGGAGACCTGGGCTTGGGAGATGCCGATTTCTTCGGCTACTTCCATTTGCGTTTTGCCTTGGAAGAAGCGCTTTCTCAATATGAGCTTTTCTCTTTCGTTAAGCCTGCGCATGCCTTCTTTGAGGGCAATTTCTTCAATCCATTGAATATCTTTATTGCGCTCGTCGCTCAGCTGGTCCATGACAAATATCGGATCGCCTCCATCGTTATAGATGGGCTCGAATAATGAGACCGGATCCTGTATCGCATCAAGTGCAAACACGATTTCTTCATGGGGCACTTCAAGGACCCTGGCTATTTCCTCAGCCGTTGGTTCCTTTGACGTTTCACTCATCAGGCGTTCCCTGACCTGCAAAGCTTTGTAGGCTATATCTCTTAATGACCTTGATACCCTGATAGGATTATTATCCCTCAAATACCTTCTGATCTCACCAATGATCATCGGAACAGCATAAGTGGAGAACTTTACATTCTGGCTTAAATCAAAATTATCAATAGATTTCATCAGGCCGATACATCCCACCTGGAAGAGATCATCTACAAATTCGCCTCTGTTGTTAAAGCGCTGGATGACACTCAGTACCAGCCGAAGGTTGCCATTGACTAGGCACTCCCGGGCATATGTATCACCTTCATGCATTTGCTTGAAGAGTTTTCTCATTTCTTCGTTTTTCAAAACGGGAAGCTTTGATGTATCAACACCGCAAATTTCTACTTTATTTCGAGTCAATCCATTTCCCTCCTCACAGGAGCTGCTGTACAAAAAACAGTATCTCCTCGGAAAGGAAAAATATGCACATACCGATTTTCCATGATCCCCGGAATAAACGGCATATACAGTCTGAATAAGGGATAAGCGGGATAAAAAAAATTTTAAACCATCTTGTTGAATTCCTTTTTCAATCTTTTGATGATTCTCTTTTCTAGCCTTGATATGTAAGACTGTGAAATGCCAAGCATGTCAGCCACATCTTTCTGTGTTTTTTCCTCGCCAGAGCCGAGGCCGAAACGGAGCTCCATGATCTGCTTCTCTCTGTCAGTGAGCTGGTGAAGGGCCTTCAGCAGAAGCTTCTTATCTACATTTGCCTCCAGGTCCTTAGTAATAATGTCTTCTTCGGTTCCCAGCACATCGGATAAAAGGAGCTCATTCCCATCCCAGTCAATATTCAGAGGCTCATCGAAGGAAACCTCCGACCTGATTTTATTGTTCCGCCTCAGGTACATCAGTATTTCGTTTTCAATACACCTGGATGCATAAGTGGCAAGCTTGATTTTCTTTTCCGGATTAAAAGTGTTGACCGCTTTGATGAGCCCGATTGTCCCGATGCTGATCAGGTCTTCAATATTGATGCCCGTATTTTCAAACTTCCGGGCAATGTATACGACGAGGCGGAGATTTCTTTCGATAAGCATTGATCTTGCAGCTTTATCGCCTTTGGGGAGCTTAATCAGAAGAACTTCTTCTTCTTCTTTTGAAAGAGGGGGAGGGAGAGCCTCGCTGCCGCCTATATAGAATATTTCATCAGTCTTGAGCCCAAGTTTGATCAGCAGTTTATACCAGTAATAGGATAGGCGAAACTTCAAATTTTTCATGAGTTGTCCTCCTTCTAAATTATGTTTTTCCGAGTATAGTATTATTAACTTACCTTTTCCGCTGATTCTGCTTTTCCGGCACCTGTCATCATCTTTGGATGGATAATGCAGTCAAATGCATCATCACTGGAGAGCTGCTGCATTGTAAAAGAGATGAGCGCCTTGCCTGCCAGGATTTTTTCTTCCCCCCTTTGGATGATGATCCTGTCTGGCTTCATGGCAATAATAAGCTGATGTTCTTGTCCAACCACCTTGCAAGGAAGAATTCTCATCCGATTTTCCCATTCAGGCGGGATTCTTGCCTCCCCCATCAGGAAAGGCTCAGGATCCTGGGAAACGGCGAGGAGAACTTCAGGAAGCTTTTCTGCCATCCCTTTTAGGGATGCAATCATGACCGGAGTCCTGGATATTGGATCATAAAGCTGATTTCCCGTATCAACAAGCCCCTTAAAGTTCAGGTCAATCCCATTAATCGAAATGCAGACCTCAGCCAGCTGGTCATATTGGATATTGGCCATTTCCATGTTTTCTCCATGCTTCCGTGAAAAATGCCAGGCAGCAGGAAATCCAAATATGACAAACATCCAGCTGATCGGATCCCCGAAGCCTTTGACACTTCCCAGCAGGACGGCTGAAGAAAGCTCAAAATCAAATTTCACAAAATAATGGGCACCTATCAAAGTCCCTCCAATGAGGAAAGTTGCCATATAAAAAGTAAACAGGCCTTTAATAAAATATCCGGCCCTTTTATATCCAAAGGCAAGGACGACCATGACAATTGAAAAAAGCAGCTTTGATAGCGGATGCCCGGAAATAGACTGAACCGGTGTTACCGCGAGCAGAACGATCATTGAGCCTGCAGCACCGCCCGCCAGTATCCGCCAAATAGAAACATCCCTTTTCAGGAAGATCGCGGTGAGATACAGCAGGAGGCTGTCAAAAAGAAAGTTCAGCAGCCAAATGATATCCAAATAAATAGCCAACCCAGCTTCACTCCAGACATATCCGGCTTATTAAGTCCGGATGCCAAAAACTGATTATTCATCTATCTATTAATCTTATGGAAAAGTATACCCCAGCCATATCATTGAAGTGTGTCACTTTCTGTAGCCTGTTTAGGAGAATTTTTTCACTATTCCCTTCGGTTTTTGTCAGTATTTTGTTTTATATGCCTGTCTAAAAAATACGAATCAATCTTAAAAACCAAAATAAAACGGCGCCTCATAATGAGGCGCCGTTCAGCGAATGCTATCTTATCTTCTTCTATTGCGGTTTCTCAGGAAAGTAGGGATATCCAATGTTTCTTCACCTTGTGAAGACTGAGATGATGAGTTCCTTACAGGCGGCTCATGGCTCTGCTCTTCGCGCTTTGGCTCCCTGTCCCTGTCCCGGTTAAGGGAAGGTGAATGCGTCTGCTGCTGTTTAGGCTGTCCAAATGATGGACGTGCCGGTTTTGGCGCGGCCACTTCTTCATTGAACCCAGTCGCAATTACTGTAACCACGATTTCGTCTTTCAGGTTTTCATTGATAACAGAACCGAAGATCATATTGACATCCTGGTCTGAAGCGGAGGCTACGATATCTGCAGCTTCCTGAACCTCATAAAGGCTCAGGCTTGAACCGCCGGTGATATTCATCAGGACACCCTGTGCACCATCAATGGACGTTTCAAGCAGCGGAGAAGAAACAGCTTTCTTTGCCGCTTCTGCCGCACGGTTTTCTCCTGAAGAGACGCCGATCCCCATCAGTGCAGAACCCTTGCTTGACATGATGGTCTTTACATCAGCAAAGTCAAGGTTGATCAGCCCTGGAGTGGCAATCAGGTCGGATATGCCCTGAACACCCTGGCGAAGCACATTATCCGCTTCACGGAATGCTTCAAGCATCGGAGTGCTTTTGTCTACAATTTCTAATAGACGGTCATTCGGAATGACAATCAGGGTATCAACAGCTTCCTTCATGGAAGCAATTCCGCCTGCAGCCTGTCCGGCACGCTTGCGGCCTTCGAATGTAAACGGCCTTGTAACGACCCCTACTGTCAAAGCGCCCAGGTCCCTTGCAATCTGTGCAATGACAGGTGCAGCTCCAGTACCTGTACCGCCTCCCATTCCGGCAGTGACAAACACCATATCTGCGCCTTTCAGTGCTTCTTCAATCTGCTCTTTGCTTTCCTCAGCAGCCTTTTTGCCTACTTCCGGATTAGCACCGGCACCCAGTCCGCGCGTCAGCTTTCCGCCGATCTGCATTTTCACTTCTGCTTTCGAGAGGTTCAGTGCCTGTGCATCCGTATTAACTGCGATGAATTCTACGCCTTGAACGCCGTGTTCGATCATGCGGTTTACCGCATTATTTCCTCCGCCGCCAACGCCGATAACCTTTATGGTCGCTAGTGAATCTAAATTAGTGTCAAATTCCAACATGACAAATCCTCCTAATTCGTCGATATTCCTTAAAGCACTGTTTACTCGAAAAAGTAGCCAAGGAACTTTTTAACTCGTGATGTAATCTTTTCTTCCGGCTGTTTTTCCGGTCTTGCTTTTGGTTGCGGTTGTTTTTGGACGCGTTTCTCCTTCGCTTCGTTCACTTGGGCAGGCTCGATCTTCCTGCCCTGAAGCCTTGCATTTTTATAGGCAAACTTGATCAGGCCGACTGCTGTTGTATACTGCGGCTCCCTTACGCCGATATAATCCGGAATGGCAATCCGGACGCGGTTCTGGAAAATGATCTGTGCCAGTTCCAGGATGCCCTGGGTGTTGGCTACTCCACCTGTCAGGACATAGCCTCCTGGCAGGTCGCTGACTCCCAATCTCTTAATCTCATTCTGGATCAGATCGAAAATTTCTTCCATCCTTGCTTCAATAATATCAGAAATTTCAAGCTGATTAAATTGCTGGTGCTGATCGCTCCCGATAATCGGGACACTGAAGACTTCATCTTCAGAAGCATGGTCATAAAAAGCATAACCGTATTTTGTTTTGATTTTTTCGGCATCCTCTGTAGAGGTCCTGAGGCCAATAGATAAATCCTTTGTAATATGGTCCCCGCCGACAGGAAGTACGATTGTTGCCTTCATGATTCCCTGCTCGAACAGGGCAACGGTTGTAGAGCCGCCGCCCATATCGACCAAGGCCACTCCGAGATTCATTTCGTCCTTTGAAAGTGCGAATGCCCCTGCTGCAAGCGGCTGGAGCGTTATGTCCAAAATTTCAAGCCCTGCTCTTTCAACACATCTCAGAATATTATGTAGAATTGTCTTAGAACCTGTAATAATGGTGCCTTCCATTTCCAGGCGGACACCGATCATGCCCCGCGGGTCGTTTATTTCATTCAAACCGTCTACAATGAATTGCTTCGGAATGACATCCACAATCTCTCTTTCAGGAGGGATGGAAACCACCTGGGCGGCATCGATCACCCTTGCAACATCTTCATCTGTAATCTCCCTGTTATCACTGGAGACTGCCACTACTCCATGCGAAGGCTGGAGCATGACATGATTTCCGGTGATGCCGACGATGACCTGCCTGATCTCCATCCCTATCATTCTCTCAGCTTGTTCGATTGCCTTTTTTATAGAATGAACGGTTTCATCTATATCAACAATTGAGCCTTTGCGCAATCCTTCAGACTTCACATTGCCTACACCGATAATGTTTAAAGAGTCGTTGACCATTTCACCAATGATTACTTTTACACTGGATGTACCGATGTCAAGACTAACATAAATTTCATTGCTGTTCATTCTCTGGCACCTCCTTTTGCAAATCCGATTATTGAACAACAATAATGCCAATTTTTAGTTTTATCTTAAATTAATATAATCATTTAAATTATTCGGCAAAACTAATATATTTCCCTTTATTCTATCTTAACTTTTTTCTACTTTTTCTCGGTTCGACCATTTGGTCAGAATAATTCTCCGGATGACCGCTATGTTTTGGAAAAGCCTTACACCAAACGCAAAAACAGCGGCTAAATACAAGTCTACACCAAGATGAACCCCCAGAAAAGCTAAAGATGCTGCCAGCAGGATGTTAAAGAAAAAGCCGGATACAAATACCTTTTCATCATATATATCCTGCAGATGCGCACGGATGCCCCCAAACAGGGTGTCAAGGGCAGCCAGCACTGCAATAGACAAATAATTGGAGTACTCATCAGGGATCCTGAAGTCCGTAAGAAGGCCCAGTATGGCCCCGATAAGCAAACCCAGTACGGGAAGCCACATTAAGAACTGCCTCCTTTTTCTTCTGCAGGTTCCATATTTTTTACCCGGATCGTGTCCTGATAGGCAGGGATAACAATGTTCTCCTTTGGCTTCAGGATAGTGACCCTGAGATTTTCGACAAAAAATTCTTCTGCCGATTTGGATACCTGCATCTGATTATAAAGCTTTTGAGCTGACTGCATATCTTCTGCGGCCGCTCTGACTTCAATCGGCAAAGAACTGACTGCATGGCCGTCGATTTTGGTTTCGCCGTTAATATCGCGGATGACGGTCGTATTAATGATTCTGTGCCCGTCAATCGATATTTGCTCAGCATCATGCATATTCAGCTCATTGACCAGCCTTTTAAGCAGATCAGGCGAAACATCACCGGGTGCATTGCCCAGGAGTGCTTCTTCAACAGCAGGCTCAATGAGGATGATAACCCCCGGACCTTTTACTTCCGTAAGGCCAGCTTCCTCTTTAAGCTCATCCAGCGTTTCCTTCAGCACCTGTTCTTTGCTTTGTTCCCGCTTATTTTCATATTGAGCAAGCTTCAGCTCGTTTGATCTGATTTCCCGTATCAGCCTCAGCTGAATTTCCTGTTCTTTCCGCAAGTCCTCCCTAAGCTGCCATGTGTCGCGGGTATCCCTCACCACCGGCTCTTTGACGGATTGGAACTGGACCGCAATCATAAAGCCGATCACAGCGGAAATTACCGTAAAGCTTATGATCTGATTCCTTTTCACGATTTCCACCTTACTTTCTCTGCTTCCAGTAAGTGGATCAGCCGTATTTAATTCCCCAGATTGGGTTCCATTTTGATTTCAGCCTTTTCCTCCAGCGAGAACTGGATGTTCTCGTTGACAAGCGAATCCTTGACTCCGCCTGTAAGGTTCAGCGCTGAAGAAAGAACCTCCGGATCGCCGATTGCTTCAATGATAAAAGGTGCCGGATGCTGCTTTCCATCAATTTCAATGACAGGGCCATTGCACAAAATATATGAGTCATGGGAAAGGCGCTGGCCGTTAACTGCAACAGCTGAAGCACCAGAGATATACAGTTCATTGATTACCTTGAAAACATGGTGTTCATGGACAATATAGCTGTTTACATTGGCTTCGCTGGGATTATAATCCCCGTCAGCCAATGTGACCTCCACCCCTTTGCCCAGGACGGCGACTTTCCCAAGATACATCCTGTATTTTTCTGCGTCCTCTGCCAGGTTGAAATATACCTGCGCCTCTTTTGACAAATCCTTTTCGAATTGGAGAACCTGTCCCTGTTTGCTGTCCAATTCCTTCTGGAGCCTGCGGTTGCGCTCTTCCATGCTGATGAGCTGGCTTCTCAGTGCAGAGTCCCGTTCCCACTGGCTGCCTGTCATGTCTGCTTCCTCATTTTCACTTTTTGTAAAGTGATAGGAAAATGAAAGCATATAGCCGAGAACAAGGAGCACCAATGAAAGGACAACCCGCTTACCTTTCACCTTCTTCTTCTTCTTCTTCTTCTTCTTCTCCACGGCTATCATCTCCTTCCGGACCGTAGGCTTTAAAATAAGAACCTACTTCCAGATCAATCACACCGCTGACCCCAGGGTCCAGCTGGCTGATGATTGAAGGATAATGCGCCATCTTTTCTGAAAAGCTCCGCAATGTTGCACTAACTTCGAACCCGTCATTCATATATAGAGTAATATGATACTCGTCCGTTTCTTTAGGAGAATAATGAATCTCCGAAATTGCGTTCAGCACCTCTTTCGGAAGGCTTTCCAGGCTGTCTATCATCTCAAGGAGGACGTCGCCCTCCTTGAATCCGAGCAGCAGCGGTGCATTAACTGGAATGTCTGTGATTTCCTGTTTGCTAAGTATCATCCCGTTTTCAAGTACAGGCAAAAAACTTTTTTCTTTCGCTATGTAGGCAATGCGATTGTGCTCAGCCACCTTGATGTCAACCGTATTGGGGAGGCGGGTTTTTATTTCAGCCCCGCTGATTTCAGGCAGCTCTTTCAGTCTACCCTCAATTGCCCCCTTATCAACCTTCCAAATATTTGTTTTCTTAGAAAGGCCGCTTACGGCAATCAATTCTTTTGTCGTGTATGTCTGATTTCCGCTGATGCTGATCTCTTTTACACGGCTTAAAGGCGACTGGAAATATATCACAAAAACAATCATAGAAAAGAATAAAAGCAATAAAACGATAAGCCTGCGGTTCGCTTTTTTCCTTCTTTGCTGCTTCAGTTTGGGAATTCGATCCTCCAGTGAGACTACGTTCCCTTTCTCCATAACCTTCACCTCACTATAAAAGCTTGAGCCGCATAATGCCAATAGCCTATCAGCCTGGCAGGCAGCATAACGTTCTCGTCAGACGGAAAGCAGAATGGGCACCGGCATATCCGGATGCCGGTGTGTCTTCTGCCGGCTTTTAAAGGTTATTTCTAAGGAAATATTATATCACAATAAATGGCAGCAGTAAGGAGAATTTCCTGTTACTTTCGGCCGATAATTTCCACTTCAGTTTCCATTTTAACCTTAAATTGGGAATAGATAGTATCTTTTACATGCTCGATCAATCCAAGAACATCTTCGGCCGACGCGCTGCCGGCATTTACGATGAAGTTTCCATGCAGCTCGGAAATCTTAGCCCCGCCGATGCTGTGGCCTTTTAAACCTGCAGACTCAATCAGCTGGCCGGCATATTGTGGAAGAGGATTGCGGAAGATGCTTCCTGCACAAGGATAATTATAGGGCTGTGTTTCTTTCCGGTAATCCTTGTTCTTTTGCATCTCTGCCACTATGCTGTCCCTCTCTCCTTCCTGAAGGCTGAACACTGCCTCAAGAACGATGCCGGGCCGCTCCTTCTGAAGAACTGATGTACGGTAGGAAAATTTCATTTGCTCATTGGTGAGCCATTCCATGGTTCCATCTTCAAAGAGCACAAAAGCTTTTTTTAGGATCTTTGAAATATCAGACCCGTGGGCGCCTGCATTCATATAGACTGCACCGCCGACCGAGCCGGGGATGCCGCTTGCGAATTCCAGCCCGGAAAGGCCTTTCCGGCTGATCTGGACGGACAGGCTCACAATAGAGAATCCTCCGCCCGCAGTCACTTCAGAACCATCCACTTCCAGTTTATCCAATCCTGGGCCAAGCTTAATGACGGCCCCTTCAATCCCTTTATCTGATACAAGCAGATTCGATCCCCTGCCTATTACCCTCCACTTGATATCATGTTCACGGATAAGCTCCATTGTTTTAATGAAATTGTCTATAGATGAAGGCTCTACAAACAAATCGGCGGGTCCGCCTATTTTCATGGTTGTATGGTTGGCCAAAGGTTCTTGTTCTTTCACTTTTCCAACCTGCATATCTTTAAGCCTGCTGATCAATTCGTCCATATATACCTCCCTTTCCATTCTTTTTACTATCTTATGTCTTTTAAGCTCTTTGGGCTACTGGCCCTTCTTACGGACAAGGTCTTCCATGACGCGGTGCAGCCTTCTGGCCGCATCCGGTATCCCCAATTCCCTGGCCGCTTTTTTCATATCCTTCAGTTTCTTCTCATCAAGGAGTATTCCATCAATTGAAGCGACAAGCTTCTTGCTGGTCAGTTCTTTTTCAAGCAGAAGTTCTGCTGCCCCGTTATCAGAAAGGGCCCTGGCATTTTTCTCCTGGTGGTTGTTGGTCACATAAGGGCTTGGCACCAGGATGCTCGGGATTCCAAGTGATGTCAGCTCTGCAAGAGTGGTCGCCCCCGCCCTTGCCACAGTCAGGTCCGTGCCGGCCAAAACCTCCGGCATATTATGGACAAATGGCTTTATGATCACATTTGGCGGATTGCCGACCAGTTCTACCTCTTTTCTGACTTCCTCATAGTGCACTTCTCCTGTCACATACAGCACCTGGTAAGGCTTATCCTGCAGCTCGGCGAGCGATTTCAGCACAGCTTCATTAATCGGCCTTGCGCCCCTGCTGCCGCCAAAAATTAAAACAGAAGGGATATTTGTCTTCAGACCGGCTGAAAGCCTGCCTTTGACAGGGTCCTGGCCAATCACTTCTGAGGCGCGGGGATTTCCAGTCAAGATAACCTTTTCCGATGGAAAAAATTCTTTTGCTTCTTCAAAACAAACTGCGATTTTATCGACATATCTGCTTAGGAATTTGTTGGTCAGTCCCGGGACACTATTTTGCTCGTGTATGATTGTGGGGATGCCAAGCTTGGCAGCTGCATAGACAACAGGACCGCACACATAGCCGCCGGTTCCGATGACAATGTCCGCCTTGAAGTCCTTCAGCATTTTCCTGCTGTCAGCTGTTCCTTTCAGGAATCTGAATACAGTTTTCATATTTTCAAAAGACAGCTTTCTTTTGAAGCCAGTGATATGTATAGATTTAAACGGGATGCCTTCTCTTTCCACGAGAGTGCTTTCGAGCCCCTTTTCTGTGCCTATATATAAAAACTCTGTGTCTTTATTCTCTTTTTGAATTTCTCTGATCAATGCGAGTGCAGGATATATATGTCCTCCTGTACCGCCTCCGCTGACTGCAATTCTCATGACTTTCACCTCAAAGAAGAGTGTTGGTATTTAGCAGGCATTAATAGCCTTAAAGGGGTGGCAGCACAAAGTCTCCCTTAAAAAACACTCTCACGCTTTACCCCATTCTACTATAATCTAAACGGCTCTAATAAGCCATAACATTAATGTCATGCAAATGTAATAAAAATCCTTAAAATATCTGGATAGTCACCCTGATTTTTGAAGCTGTACTGAAGAAAGCTTCTTTCCCTTGTAAAGCCAGCCCGGAAAGTAAAAAGAAACCCTGTCGGAAACAGGGTCAATATCTCGCATGCCGGCTTATATTCAGGAGGACTCCGATCGCCATCAGCATTAGAGTGAGGGATGAACCGCCATAGCTGAGGAAAGGGAGTGTAATCCCTGTTACCGGCATCAGCCCGGTAACAACCCCGATGTTTATCATAACCTGGATCGCCACCATCGCAATGATTCCCACGGCAAGGAAGCTGCCGTACAAATCAGGTGCTCCCAGCGCAATCCTTATCCCCCTCCAGAGGAGGAGAGAAAACAATAAAAGCACGAAAGAACCACCGATGAAACCCAATTCTTCCGCCAGGATGGCAAAAATAAAATCGGTCTGGGGTTCAGGCAGATAAAAAAACTTTTGCCTGCTCTCCCCGAGGCCAAGGCCGAATAGCCCGCCTGGCCCTATTGCATATAATGACTGGATGATCTGGAAGCCGCTCCCAAGCGGATCCTCCCATGGATCAAGGAATGATGTGATCCGCTTCATCCTGTACGGAGCTGACAGCACCAGCCCCGCAAAGCCCCCCAGGCCGATAAGCCCAAGAACAGCAAAATGGCTTATCTTCGCCCCGGAGATAAATATCATAACCACACAGGTCCCGATCATCACGGTCCCTGTCCCAAGGTCAGGCTGAAGCATAATCATCCCGAATGCAAGAAATGCGAGCCCAAGGGAAGGGAGGAGCCCCTTGCGGAAAGAGGTTATCAGCTTTTGCCTTTCAGAAAGGTACTTAGCCAGGAACGCAATCATGGCAAGCTTCATGAATTCGGAAGGCTGGATGGAAAATGCCCCTACGCCTATCCAGCTCCTTGATCCATTCCTTACATTTCCCACCCCGGGAATAAGAACGAGAACCAGCAGTACAAAGCAAATAATTACAATTGCCTTGGCCCAGGTCCTCCATGTCCAATAATCGATATTCATGATAAAAAACATGGCCATGATGCCTGCAGCTGCAAAGAGCATCTGCCTCTTCGCAAAGAAAAAGGAATCATCAAACTTATACTCTGCCCAAATGGCACTGGCGCTGTATACCATAATGAGGCCGACTGCCAGCAGAGTAAATGTAACTAAAATCAATATAAAGTCCGGAGTAGATTTTTTTGTTGGCAACAGAATACACCTCGAATGCAAGTTTTAGGGCCTGCATGAGCATGCATTCTAGTTTGCAGCACAATGAAGATGCAGTCGCTCCCGGACGGTCAGCGCCCGGGACAAGCCCTTACTTAAGCTTATGCACCGCATCGATAAAAATGTCTCCCCTGACCTCAAAAGTTTTGTATTGGTCCCAGCTTGCACATGCCGGCGAGAGGAGAATGACATCGCCCGGCTTTGAAAGCCTGTGGGCGGCGGGTACGGCGCTAGCAACATTATCGACACGCATGATCGATTTTATTCCCGCAAGCTTTCCTGCCTCTTCTATTTTTCCGGCTGTCTGCCCAAAGGTGATCAATGTTTCTACATTAGCCAGTGAAGGGATCAATTCTTCAAAGCCATTGCCGCGGTCGAGGCCGCCGGCCAGCAGTATGACAGGAACATCAAAAGCGGCAATGGCATTTTTCGTAGCAAGTATATTAGTAGCCTTGGAATCATTGTAGAATTTCCGTCCATCCACTTCACCGATATACTGAAGTCTGTGTTTGACACCTGCAAAAGAGGACATGACCTTAAAGATCGCTTTATTATCCACGCCTGAAAGCTTCGCGGCTGCAATCGAAGAAAGGATGTTCTCCAGATTATGATTGCCGGGAAGGGATGCATCTTCCCGCTTCATGACAGGCTCCCCATTAAAGCAGATCCAGCCATCCTTTACACATGCCCCTGCCTCAAGAACCCTGCTGACAGAGAACGGCACAATCCGGGCGCGGCTTTCTTCTGCTAATTGAATGACAGCCTCCTGATCAGCATTGATAATAAAGTAATCTTCTTCTGTCTGGTTTTTAGTAATATTGGCTTTGGCTTCAAAGTAATCATGCCTTGTCCCATGATAATCCAGATGGGCATCATACAGATTTGTAAGAATTGCGATTTTCGGCCTGAAGGCCTCTATGCCCATCAGCTGGAAAGAAGACAGCTCAATGACAATGGTATGATCGGATCTTGCACCTTCAGCAACGCCTGTGGCAACAGTCCCAATATTCCCCGCAATCAACGGCGACTTTCCGCCCGCTTCCAGCATTTCATGGACAAGGGTTGTGGTTGTTGTCTTCCCGTTCGTTCCAGTGATCGCGATAAATGGCGCTTCGGAAATCTGATAAGCAAGCTCCACTTCTGTAATGACAGGAATGCTGCGCTCCATGGCGCCCTCTATCATTGGATTATGATAAGGGATTCCCGGGTTCTTAACAATAAGTTCAAACCCTTCATCCAAAAGCTCTATCGGATGGTCTCCGCAAATAACCTTGATCCCCTGCTCAAGCAAGCCCTGGGCTTCCGGATTTTCAGATAAAGGCTTCATATCATTAACAGTAACGAAGGCCCCCAGCTTGTGCAGCAGGGAAGCTGCACTCACCCCGCTCTTGGCGAGTCCGAGTACAAGAATTTTTTTATGATTGTAAGTATCTATCTGCTTCAATTATAACCACACCTCGATATAGATTCCCAGGATTGCAAACAGGAGCCCGACTGTCCAGAAAGTCACTACTACACGCCATTCCGACCAGCCGACAAGCTCATAATGGTGGTGAAGGGGACTCATTTTAAAAATCCTCTTGCCAGTTGTTTTAAAAGATATTACCTGCAGAATAACAGAAAGCGTCTCAATGACAAAAACTCCCCCGATGATGATCAGGATGAACTCAAGCTTTGTCAGGATGGCAACAGTTGCAATTGCACCGCCCAGGGCAAGCGAACCGGTGTCGCCCATGAATACTTTTGCCGGATGGGCATTGAATACAAGGAATCCCAGTACAGCACCCACAACAGCAACTGAAAAAATCGACACTTCAAATTGGGACTGGTTCCATGCCAGAACAGCAAAGGCACCGAATGCAATTGCCGCAGTACCGGAAACAAGTCCGTCCAGCCCGTCTGTCAGATTGACAGCATTGGAAAAGCCGACGAGCCAAAAAATGATGAACAATGCATAGCTCCAGCCTAAATCAATGGACAGATCTGTAAATGGGATAGAGACCTCTGTTGAAAATTCATTTGTCTGGAAGATGAAATAAAAAATGAGCGATATGATAATCTGGCCCAGCAGCTTTTGCTTAGAAGTAAGGCCTAGATTCCTTTTTAGCGCCACCTTGATGAAATCATCTAGAAAACCGAGAAGCCCAAAGCCCAGTGTGACCAGCAGGACCATATATATCTCCGCTGTAGGCTCTGCAAACTTGCTGGACATCACCAGGGTAGTCACAGTAACCGAAAGCAGAATCATGATCCCGCCCATTGTCGGCGTACCGGTTTTTTTCTGGTGCGACTGAGGTCCTTCCTCCCGGATGCTCTGGCCGAATTTCAGCCTTCTAAGGAAAGGGATGAAAATGGGAGATAGTAGGACTGTTATTAAAAACCCCATCAGGATTGTCAGAAATATTGCCTGCTCCATCATTTTATTCCCCTCCTTCCTGTAATGCCCGCTCATTCATTACTGCAATATCATATGTAGTGAGCCTGTCATTAAGACTTTTATTTTCTATCTTATGGTAGTTATGGGCAGCCATGCCGCATTCGGCACCGCTGGATTGAATAGTATTCGTCATGATCAAAAGCCTTTCAGTATATCTATTTATTATTTGTTATAGAGTATATCATCGGAGCAGCAGCTTTCCCGGCTGCTGCCCTGGTTATCTGTTTTGTATAGCTTCTCTAGCTGCAGTCCTGTCGTCAAAGTCGAATGTCTGCCCGCCGATCTGCTGGTATGTTTCATGCCCTTTGCCTGCTATGAGAATCACATCTCCCTTGCCTGCAGCACCAACACTGTATGCTATTGCCTCTTTGCGGTCTGCTATCATTGTGTAATTTCCTTCAGGGACGCCCGCAGCCATATCTTTCAATATTTCTTCCGGATCTTCGCTTCTCGGATTATCCGATGTAAATACCGCATCAGTTGCAAGCCTGCAGGCGATTTTAGCCATCAGTGGCCTTTTGGTTCTGTCTCTGTCACCGCCGCAGCCAACTACGACGAAAATCCGGCCCTCAGCAAACTCTTTTACCGTTTCCAATGCATTTTCCAGACTGTCAGGAGTATGCGCATAGTCGACAATCACAGAAAAATCCTGTCCGGCATCCACTGTTTCAAATCTGCCCGGGACACCTTTGACAGTTGAAATGGATTCCAGGATCGCTTCGAGCTCAAGACCTGAAGCCAAAGCTGCCCCTATTGCAGCCAGCACATTATAAACACTGAATTTGCCGATCAGCTGCATGGCAACAGGGTGCACGCCAAACGGGCTGACAAGGTCGAATGAAGTGCCTCTGGCATCCATCTGGATGTGCACGGCACGCAAATCCGCCTCATTATCGATTGCATAGGTCAGAATCTGCGCAGCAGTCGATTTCCTGTATTCGGCGCTTGACGGATCATCGGCATTCAGTACAGCATACTTAGGTTTATTGTGATAGAACGCGCTCCCAAGCTGTGCAAAAAGCAAGCCTTTAGCCCTTCTGTATTCGTCCATTGTTTTGTGATAATCCAAATGGTCCTGTGTCAGATTAGTAAACACGGCCACATTGAAATCACAGCCATGGACGCGCCCTTCATCAAGTGCGTGGGAGCTTACTTCCATAACAGCCGCTTCCACTTTCTTTTCGACCATGGAAGCAAAGGTCTTCTGCAATGTCAGGCTTTCCGGCGTCGTATTCTTCGTCTCAAGCGTCTCGCCGGCGACTTTGGTGTACATCGTCCCGATGAGGCCCGTGCTTTTGCCGGCATCTGCCAGAATCTTTTCAATAAGATGGCTTGTCGTCGTTTTCCCGTTTGTACCGGTGATTCCAATCAAATGCAGCTGCTGGCTTGGCTGGCCGTAGAAAGCATCGGCCAGTACAGCCATGGCCCTTGCTGTATCCTTGACAATGATGACAGGGACATTCAGCGAAAGCTCCCTCTCAGCCAAAACGGCCGCCGCCCCGTTCTGGACAGCTGTTTCTGCATAATGATGTCCATCAACCGTAAAGCCCTCTATGCAGATGAACAAGCTCCCTTTTTTCACTTGCCTGCTATCATTTTCTAAGGACACAATTTCAGGATTATCACCACCAAAAGGTTTAAAGGGGTGGAGATAGTGTAGCAGTGTATGTAATTTCAATTGAACCCATTCCTCTCATTCCGCAGGAAAGACAGGCAGCATCAGCCTGCATCATCCCCTGCCGTTTTGCTCAGTCGGCCACGCAGCGGATCTGCAGCTGCTTTTTTCATAGCTGAAAAAGAGCTGTATGCTTTCTCTAAAGCTCTCAGCCAAAATAATTCCTGCATGGCGACTTATATTTTACATGATTATTCTTGTTTTAGCCATTTAGTAATGAAAATTTAAAGAAAAACTTCCTTTGACTGAAACGGATGACAAAATTCCTTTTGCTTCTTACTAAAGAAAACGGGCAGCGCTGACCGGCCGCCCGCATCCTGCTCTTATTCGTCATCAAAATACAGTCTGATTGTAGACCCTTCCTTCAGTTTCACACCAGGCTGAGGGGTTTGTCTGACAACTGTCTCGCCTTCCCCGCTGCCGTCTATTTTCAGGTTGACAATCAATTCGCCGAGCTCCTTTTTCGTAATGCCTACTAAATCGGGCACTTCCACCATCGGAGTATCCAGCCATGTCAGCTCTTTTTCAAGCTGTTCCTTTCTCGGCTCAACACCCATTGCCCTAAGACTGTCGCCCATGATATTCCCGACGATCGGTGCTGCAACCACCCCGCCAAACTGGATAGTGCCTTTAGGATTGTCAACTGCCACATAGACAACAAGCTCAGGATCGTCCGCAGGGGCAAAGCCTATAAAGGACACAATATGATTGTTCTCGAGATATCTTCCGTTTTCCGCCTTTTGCGCAGTCCCGGTTTTGCCGCCGACCCTGTATCCGTCTACGAACGCTTTTTTCCCGGACCCTTGAGCCACTACACTTTCAAGCGCAAGGCGGATTTCCTTAGAAGTTTCCTCTGATATGACCTTCCTCTTAGCCTCAGGGGTTTTTCTCATCACGATTTCACCTGAAGCAGGGTCAATCAGCTCTTTTGCTATAAATGGTGTATACAGCGTCCCGCCATTGACGGCTGCTGATATTGCTGCAACCTGCTGGATCGGCGTAACGGAAACACCCTGTCCAAAAGCAGTGGTCGCCTGTTCAACCGGACCGACATTTTCAAGATTGAATAAGATCCCTTTTGATTCACCCTGAAGATCTATGCCTGTTTTTGCACCAAAACCAAAGTCTTTAATATATTTGAACAATGTTTCCTTCCCAAGCCTTTCTCCTAATTCCACAAAGCCCGGGTTGCATGAATTCTGCACGACTTCGAGGAATGATTGGCTTCCATGCCCCCCTCTTTTCCAGCAGCGCAGCCTCGCTCCTCCTACTTCAGTGTAGCCCGGATCATGAAAGTGATCTTTGGCAAGGTCTACTTTCCCTTCTTCAAGGGCAGCTGCAAGAGTGATGATTTTAAAAGTGGAGCCCGGCTCATATGAGCTCCAGACCGGCAGGTTCCGGTTGTAAATATCCGGTGCAACGTTCCGGAAATTGGCAGGATCAAAGTCCGGCCTGCTTGACATTGCGAGGATTTCCCCTGTATTCGGGTTCATGGCAATGGCAATGATCCCGTCCGGATTATAGGCCGCCTCTGCAATATCCAGCTCCCTCTCGACAATCGTCTGCACCTTCGAGTCGATCGTCAGCTTCAGGTCCATGCCATCGACCGGCGGCTTATAATCATCTGCCATATCATTCATCCGCTGTCCTTTTGCATTTGCGTAAAATTTGACAGAGCCTTTCTCGCCCTTCAAATCTTTGTCATAGTAAAGCTCCAGCCCCATCAGCCCCTGGTTGTCGATCCCGGCAAATCCGAGCACATGTGAAAGATAATTGCCAAAAGGATAATGCCGCTTGGAGTCCTCGGCGATATAGACCCCAGCCATTCCCTCTGCCCTGATTTCTGTTGCTTTTTCATGGGAAATTTTTCTGCCCTCAGGTATTTTCACACTTGATGCCTGCTTGGTGATCAGCTGAAGCGCCTTCTCCTCTGACATATTCAGTATGGCGGCCAGCTTCTCAGCCGTCTCATCAGGATCCTTTACCTGCCTTGGAACGACATAGACGGTCGGGGCACTGACATTGGTTGCCAAAGCCACACCATTGCGGTCGACGATTTCTCCCCTTTCCGGCTCGAACGGGATGTCCCGGCTCCACAACTCTTTAGCTTCATCCGTCAGCATGCTGCCAAGGAAAAACTGGACATATCCGAGCCGGATATCGATGATGAAAAAGATGAGTATGCCTGCCAATAAAGCAATGGTCAACCGTTTTCTTACGGTAACATTTGAAACGCGCATGAAAAACGAACCTCCTTCAATTATGGCTCGTTCAACTATATGCTTGTACCAGCACAAATAGAACGCACCGCCTGAAACGGTGCGCCCTTTACTGTTAATCCAATACTTCTTCCTCTTCAGCGTCTTCCCCGCCGGCAGCTTCATCCTCTTCGGCAGCTGACCGGCTGTATTGTTCCAGAGGCGTTTCAAAGTCCACAATTAGAAACTCGCCTTCCTTGACTGGAGATCCCGGGGAAAGATTCTGTTTGACTGCAAAGCCGCTGCCTACCGTATTCAGCTTCAGGCCGGCAATTTTAGCCGTCTTCATAACATCCCTCATAGACCAGCCCTGCATATCAGGAACATTCAAAGTCCCGTCCGTTTTAATGACTACCCGTTCCCCTTCGAGTATAGAAGCTCCCGGTTCCGGAAGCTGTCCCGTTATTTTGCCGCCCTTCCCGATCACAGCCGGCACAAACCCTGCGCCGCTCAGCTTTTTGGCAGCATCATCCGCAGAAAGGCCTGCAACATCCGGAACCTCTTTTGCTTCAACCTTCGTCTGCTTTGAAGGTTCTATATTCAAATATTGAAGGCTGTTCTGCATAACCGGCTTGAAGATCTGCGATACAGGCAGAGACCCTTTTACGTAATCATCGATTTGCGGCTGCTGGACTGCCACATACATGACCAGCTCAGGATCTTCTGCCGGCGCCATGCCCATGAAGGAGAAAACATAGTTTTCTGGCCCGGTCAAATATCCGCCTGATCCCGGAATTTGTGCGGTTCCGGTTTTCCCGGCAACTTTATAGCCTTCCAGATTATATTTTTTATAGCCTGTACCTTTCTCTGATGAAACTACTGTTTCAAGTATATCAAGGACTTCCTTCGCCGTTTTTTCGGAAATCGGCTTTCCGGCGCTTTCAGGCTTTGTGTCCTTGATCACTTCTCCTGTTGCTGAATCAACGATTTTGTCAATCACATGGGGCTTCATCATCTGCCCTTTATTCGCAATGGCGGTTGCTGCCTGGATCTGCTGGATCGGCGTGACAGCCGTCCCTTGTCCGAAAGCAGTGTTTGCCTTTTCAATCGGATACTGATAGGCGAATTTAGCACCTGTTTCATTCGGAAGGTCTATTCCGGTAGGATTATCAAACCCAAACCTGGTCAAATACTTCCTGAAAGCATCAAAGCCAAGCTGCTCTTTGGCAATTTTTGCAAAAGCAACATTGGAGGATCGCTGCACTCCTTCGAGATAGGTGATTGAACCCCATCCCCGTCCATAGTTATGGTCCCGGACCGGCCTTGATCCCTTGTCCACCACATAGGTCCCTGACTCATACCAGGCATTGGGATTGAACTGCCCTTCTTCAATCGCAGATGCCAGCGTAAATATCTTCATGGTCGAACCAGGTTCAAATGAAGTCTCGATTGCCTCATTATACCAATCATCGGACAGGCCTTCCCTTGTCTGGGGATGGAAGGACGGCCGCTGAGACATGGCCAGGATGTCCCCTGTCTTAGGGTCAGCCACGATCGCCACCATTTTCTTCGGATTATATTCTTTTTGGACACTATTCATGCTGTCTTCCAGAAATGTCTGGATTTTTTTATCGATCGTCAGATAAACATCATTTCCATCCTTGGCCGGTTTTACCTTTTCGTCAGTCCCCGGGAGAAGATATCCCCAGTGATCTTTTTCATAGGTTACCTTCCCATTGATGCCGCTCAGGACGGTGTTCAGGCTTTTTTCTATCCCGAGCTTTCCGACTGCCGGCGTTCTTTCCGGCTCATCCTTATCCTCTTCTTCGGGCTTTTCAACATAGCCCACCAGATGGGATGCAAACATACCATTAGGGTAGAATCGCTTGATTTCCGGCCGGAAAGAAATTCCCGGAAGCTTCAGGTCCTCGATTTCCCTCTTAAGCGAATTGGATATATTGCGGCCTGCCGTACCAAACTCCACCTGTTTGGCATCAGGCTTTGATAGAATCCTCTTAATCTCGGATTCTTCCAGGTCAATTACCTTGGAAAGCTCCCTTGCCGTTTTATCTTTGTCAACCACGTGCTTAGGCTTCTTTTTATTGACAGTCATATCTTTATCAAGAATGGCAACCAGCGTAAATGAGCTGGCGTCCTCTGCTACCACATCGCCCCCCCGGTCATAGATGGTTCCCCTTTTCGCCTCAAGGACGCGTTCATTGGTATACTTCTGCTCCGCTTTTGCCGCCAAAGGCTGGCCGCCCGCTTCTCCTGTTATTTGAATTGACACAAATCTGTACATCAGAACAAAAAAGAGCAGGCTGAATATTACAAATAATATCGCTGCTCCATAATTGATATTTGGCTGTTTTTTCATCATTTATCCTGTACACCTCTGACATTTTCATTAAGTGTCAGACCAAGAGATTTTGCTTTTTCAAAAATGCGCTCGTATGTACTTAGCTCGCTGATTTGCATTTCAAGCTCGCGATTTGATTTTTCTTTCTCGTTTATAGAGGTTTGGATATCCTGGATATCTTTGTTCATCTCATAAATGGCAGCCTGGTTTGAAATGATGTGGACAGCGCCAAAACAGACAATGGCCCCAAAAACGACACCCATTATTTTTTCGCCGGGCGAGAGCCACAGGTTCTTAATCTTAACCTTCTTCACCTTTACAGCTGTCTTGTGCTGCTGTACTTCCTCCTGCTGCATTTTCCTTGCCAAGTTGCTCATTTTATCCCTCCTGTGATCATATAGGGCCGGACAATGCCTGGCCTTAATTTTTATATTGGGGCAAGCTGTTAAGCTTGTCCCCTTATTAGTCTGCTTACAGTTTTTCTGCAACCCTCAGCTTTGCCGACCGCGCCCTGTTATTTTCTTCCAGCTCTTCTTCTGATGGAAGTATAGGCTTCCTTGCAACAAGCTTAAGCACCGGCTTGAACTCGTCTGGAATGATCGGCAGGCCCGGAGGCAGCGGCGGAGTCTCGCTTGCTTTCTTGAAAGTCGCTTTGCATATCCTGTCCTCAAGCGAGTGGAAAGTTATGACACTGATCCGGCCGCCTGGCTTTAGAATATCAATAGCCTGCTCAAGCGACTTCTCAAAAACACCAAGCTCATCGTTGACAGCAATCCTGATTGCCTGGAAAACCCGCTTGGCAGGATGGCCGCCCTTCCTTCTTGCCGGTGCCGGTATGCCGTCTTTTATCAGTTCGACCAGCTGGGAGGTCGTCTCAATCGGTGCTTTCTCCCTGGCGGCTTCAATCTTTCTTGCTATTTGCTTTGAGAACTTTTCCTCGCCATACCGGAAGAAGATCCTGACAAGGTCCTCATACGGCCAATCATTCACCACTTCATAAGCGGACAGGCTTGCATCCTTATCCATCCGCATATCAAGCGGAGCCTCATGATGATAGCTGAATCCCCGCTCAGGTGTATCAAGCTGCGGCGAAGATACGCCAAGATCATAGAGCACACCATCCACCTCAGTGACTCCGGCTTTTTCCAGCTCTTCCTTTAAATGAAGAAAATTGCTTTTTATTATAGTGATTTTGTCTCCATATTTGCTGAGCTTCTCTTGTGCATTTTCAATAGCTGTTTCATCCTGGTCAAAAGCATACAGCTTCCCCCGGCTTGACAGCTGTGTCAGAATCAGTTCACTGTGGCCGGCCCCGCCCATTGTACAATCGACATAGACGCCATCCGGCTTAATATCGAGACCGGCTACCGTTTCCTCCAGCAAAACTGTTTTATGATCAAACATCCTTGTCTTCCACCTTCCAATCGAATCATCGAGGAATTATTATACTAATAAAACATTCCCATTATATATCAAACCCAATCATATTTTCTGCAATTTCAGCAAAAGATTCCTCTGACTCTGCAAAAAAATCTTCCCACAGATGTTTGCTCCAAATTTCGATTCGATTGGAAACGCCTACTATGACACATTCCTTTTCCAGCTTCGCATATTGCATGAGCGGGCTGGAAATGTTGATTCTTCCCTGCTTATCGAGTTCGCATTCAGATGCACCGGAAAAGAAAAAGCGGGTAAACGCTCGTGCATCCTTCTTGGTCAAGGGCAGCCCTTTCAGCTTTGTTTCAAGCTGCTTCCATTCAGAAAGCGGATAGCCAAACAAACATTGATCAAGCCCGCGTGTCAAAATGAACATTTCGCCCAAATTGTCACGGAATTTAGCAGGCACTATCAAACGGCCTTTTGTATCAACATTATGATGGTATTCGCCCATGAACATGCCCTAAACCCCACTTTCCAACTCAAATGTACCACATTCCCCCACTTTCCTCCACATGTTTTTAATATTCTCCTTGCATTCTGCAAATCCTTCTGGTAAATAATTATTTTTCTCCTTTTTATTTCCTGATGGAAAATTCTTTCCTGGATGCAGGCGCTGCTCTCAATGCGAAAAAATTCCCAGCCATATTGGCAAGGGATGGGGAAACAAATATCCATTTCAAAAAAAACTCATAAAAAAAAGAGGTTTGGAATGTTTCCATCCCAAACCTCTTTACAGGCATGCAGGTCAGTGGCCGTCCTTCTTTTTAGAGCTTTACCAGTTTATGCTTTCCATCAAACTCAAATGGAAGCTCCATTATATCGTGTATAAGGGTAAGACCATGCAAATTCAGATAATATAGGATATTCCAGATCCGTTCCTGAGGCGACCCCGATGGCCTTAAGGCAGCTTCAATCCGCCTGTATTTAGTAAGAATGGCTGAATGCCTGTTTTTCAAGCTTTCTTCAGTCTTCGCCTCCATGAAATCCAGCTGCTTTAGAAGAAAAGATTCATTTTTTTCAAGCAGGGGCAGCATTCCCCTGTCAGTTTCCCGAAGACGGCTTTCAATCATCTTATACTGGCTGATCAGCTGCTTTTTCGTTTCTCCGAAAAGGCTTGAAAGCGCCTGGTCCTTTACTCCATCGACAAAAGCTTCCTGCTCTTTGCCTGTTCCATTTTCCAAAACCGCTGCAATTTCCAGGTCCAGATCCTGGATGTCCGAAGCAACAGGCCTTTCCAGCAGTGTGATATTCAGCCTTGGCACAATCGGAGGCATCTCCATGCCGAGATGTTCAAATGCCTGTTTGAGCTCTGCCCAATAGGCAATTTCCCCCGGGCCGGCAATAAAAGCAAGGACCGGGAAAAGCCGTTCCTGCGTAATTGGCCTTGTCACCACATTATTGCTTAGCTTTTCCGGCGATTCCTTGGCAATCAGCGACAGTTCATCAAGAGAAAACTGAATAGCTCCGTTTTTGCCTTCGAATACGCTGAGTTCCTCATTATATTCCAGAAGGACCCTTTCAGAATTGAGTTCATCATAGAAGAAAAGGTTTGCTGCATTATCTCCTATTTCGATCGCCGGCTTAAAACCGGCCGCCTCCACTTCCCTCTGCTGCTGTTTGACAGCTTTGGTGATGGAGGAAAACTGGCTCAGCTGTTCAGAGAAAATGTTTTTTTCAAGCTTTCTCAGGCGGCTGTCGCCTGAATCGGCAAGCAAAATGCCATATTCCTTAAACAGCTCCATAATCATATATGAAAAAAAGTCCACAAAGGTTTCTGACTCGTCGGCAGCCCGCTGGACAAACTGAAGCAGATCTTTTGTATGCTCTGTTTCTCCATAGCCTTCAATCAGGCTTTCAGCCCAGCGGAAACACAGGGCTCGATCCAGCTCGATCATAGATACCATTTTCTTCTCCAGTATCTTATGCGGATACACAGCTTTTTCAATCCGCCCGCTGTTCTCCGCAAAGATATGATTGACCTCATGATAATCATGATCCTCCCCGGCTATCCAGAACACCGGTACAACGGGAACTCCGAGTTCGGCTTCCTTCTGCTTTGCAAGAACAATTATAGAAATTACTTTATGTATAGTATATAAAGGCCCAGTCAATATTCCTGCTTGCTGTCCGCCGATGATGACCACACTGTCCTCCGAGCGAAGCTTATCTAATGAAATGCCGGTTTTGTCCGAAGAAGGAAATCTGGACATATATTGCCCGATATAATCGGCAAGCTCTTCTCTGTAAAACTTCCGTCCCTTCAGCTCGTTCAAACGCCTTTGATATTCGCTGGCATCATGATAGCGGTAATGGAAAAAACGCTCCACCTCAGGCTCATGAGACGTATAATCTGTCGCAAACCGGCTGGATGCCGGCAGTGAGAGATTTAAAATCTCCATCTAAGTACTTCCTTTCTGGTCAACAATTTTCACTCCTATCTGAGTATATCATTGTCAGAATTGAAAAGAAAAAAACTTTGCCTGAGAAACATGCCCCAAAAATGACTATCGGAGCATTGCCTGCTTACGGAATAGACAGATAGCCGGAGACACTTTGAAAGACACCGAAGATCAAAAGGACAATATAGGCAGAGAAAAACAAAAGAAAATTGAATCGCCAGAACCCCTTGAAAATCATCTGGATATTAATTTCCTGTTTAACTTTCCAATGGATGACTGTGAATATGACTGCAGCAAACAGCATGAACAGCACTATAATCCATAAATAAGACCGTTCCCAAATAGCCAGGATCAAAAAATGAACAGAAAGAATAAGAAGAAATGTACTAGAGTCGAGTGCAATGCGGACTGACTTTTTGTGACTTCCTGTAATTTGCTTGCTGATGACGAATACAATCAGGTAGCCTAGCAGCGGTACTGTTACAAGTGTTGCGGCAACTGCCGAAAAGAATGATGACATGATGGATCCCCCCTAGTTTCCAGGCTCCTTCCCCTTGATGCACGAATAAAATGCATGAACAAGGGGAGCGTGTTTATTTTTTTTATCCGCTTCTCCCAGAATATATCCGAGAATGGCATCAGCTTCTGTTTGCCTCTGGTTTTGCAGGTCTTTTAACATAGATGAAGTGTTTGATGAAGTTTTCCTGCAGACTGAAACCAAAGCATCAAAAGCTTCTTCAGGATCGGACAGCTCCAGCACAGCGGCAATTTCCGCAAAATATTTCTGCACTACTATGTAATAAAAGGGATTTTCAATCAATTCTCCATTTTTCACTTGAAGAATGCCAGTCAACGGGTTGACTACAGCATTGATGACAAGCTTTTGAAGGAGCATTTCCTTGTAATCCTTGCGGACAGTAAAAGGAAAGTCCCCTGAAGTTTCCTCCAGGCATTCGGCCGCTTCTGTTCCTTCTCCTGAGAAAACCGCTATGTTCGTTCTTCCAGCACCTGTGTGCTGAACGGTCCTTGCATCTTTTTTTAAAGCCCCATGCTCAACAGTTCCTACAAGGATGGCCCTGGCCCTGAGTTCGTGAAGCAGTGACAGATGGCCCATTCCATTCTGGAGAAATAAAAAAGAAGAGGATGGGGCCGCCTGATTATCATTTATGATAGAAATAAGGGGGTGGATATCATATTGCTTGACCGCAATAATGGAGAGCTCTTCTTCTCCCTTCCATTCATCAGTCAGCAGCACCTGTACATAAGAAATATGTTCCCTGCCTTCCGCCAATAATGAAATCCCATATGAAGAGATAAGCTTTTTCTGCTCTTCAGAACGGACATACAGAGTGACGTCATGACCTTTCTGCAAGTATGCTGCAAATAATAATCCAATGGCCCCCCCGCCAATGATTCCTATTTTCATAATAACTCCTCTATTTTGTAACTTTTAGTAATATTCTATCAGATATAGCCAACTTCCTGTACTCCGCCTGGGACTTTTTCTTTTTTTTATAAAAAAAGCTGAAGTTATGGGATGAAATCAGGCAAGTGGCCAGCACGCGCAGAAGGTATTTAAAAGTAAATTAAAGGCATTTTGGCTTGATGAGTAGAGCGGAGCAGAACTACAGTGGTCAGAGGGCCTCAGTGGCTCTGACTGAAACCCTCTGTTTTCTTTTTTCCTGGTCAGAGGGCCCCAGTGGCTCTGACTAAGACCCTCTGTTTTCTTTTTTCTTGGTCAGAGGGTCTCAGTGGCTCTGACTAAGACCCTCTGTTTTCTTTTTTCTTGATCAGAGGCTCCCAGTGGCTCTGACTAAGACCCTCTGTTTTCTTTTTTCCTGGTCAGAGGGTCTTAGCGGCCTTGACTAAGACCATCTGTTTTCTTTTTTTCTGGTTAGAGGGCCTTAGTGGCTCTGACTAAGACCCTCTGTTTTCTTTTTTCCTGGTCAGAGGGTCTTAGCGGCCTTGACTAAGACCATCTGT